>JAQXMG010000065.1 GCA_029012525.1 bacterium | reverse complement strand
ATAAAATAATTTTTTAAAATTAGTTAATAAGATAGTAAACTCAATTTTTTAATTAAAAAATAAATAAATTTATAATATAATATTTAAATTAAAAATTAAATTAAATTATTTTATTAGAATAAAAATCAAATGTAAGTCCCCTATTTATATTATTTATAAATTAATAAATAGAGGAGTAGTAAATATAAATTTTATTGCTAATTATTTTAAATCGAGACGTATAATTATATTACTTTTTAATTCTCGATTTAAATTAGAAGTGCATATTATTTTTAAAACCGAAATTAAATATGTAATATAATTAATTATGTAAATAATTATAATGTGTAATAAATTGTTTGTTATAATAAATAAAAAAACTTGATAAAATATACTAAAATTAAGAAATGGTAATATATAATATTAATTAATTTAATATAAAATAGTTATCTTATAAATATATTTTTTTTAAATATACAACTTCGTATAATTGATATTATGTCAACTTCATAATTAAAATAAAGTATAGCATTTCTCTACTTTTATTAATAAATGATGATTAGAGTTATAAGTAAATAACTTTTGCTTTTTATCTTTTTCAGAATAACATCTTGGCCAATTTTTAGTAAATTTAACATAAAAACCTTTGTTTGGAATATACCATGTAGACATATATGTAATATTTAATAATCCAAAATACTTTGACATAAAAACATCTGTATCAATATATTTTGATAAGCCATTATATTTGGAAAAATAATATTTTGCTAATCTAAGTTTCATATTAAATTATTCCTTTCTTTACTTACATTTCTACCCTAACCTATTTATAAATAAATTTTATCATAGCTTGAATTAAAAAAATATATTTAAATTTATTTTTTTAATAAAATTTACATAATTTGCCAAATTTAATCTTTATTTAATAATTGCTTAGTATATTTATATTGTTCTTAGATAAAGAACAGAAAGGAAGTGAAACGTAGTATAAAAATTAATAAAAAGAATTAACTAACTAACTTAAATCATATAAATAATTAAATAATAAAAATAAAAACTTTTAATGTCTTGTCGTATTGAAAAAGGAACAGTAATTATTGTTCCTTTTTCTTATTTATTTAAACCTGTTATCGTAAATTTAATATTATTTTCTACTATTCCTGAATAAAATAATATTTCATAAATAGATTTTTCTTGAATATTATATTGTAATGTCAAAGTAATTGTATCACCTTTTTTTATCATGTTATTATCATTTTCATATTTATTTGGAATTTGAACTTGATTTATATCATATAGCTTAAAATAAGTATCTGGTGCAATAGAAATAGTATTATTTCTTTCATTTTTAATCTTAAATTCAACTTCTAAAATATTATTTGAATAAGATGCTTTTGTCATAGTTATTTCGATATCATCAATTGTTGCTGTTTCATTTAAAGAATATTCAGTTTTAATTTCTTTATTGCATCCTGTAATTGTAACTAAAACTAATATACATAAAAATAATGCTAGTTTTTTCATATAATTTCTACCCTTCTATTTTAATTTATCTAAGAAACTTTTACCCATATTTGGTTTTCTTACATCAAAATTATCAGCAATAGTTGCACCAATATCTGCGAAAGATTCAAGTGGAGTAAGTTTTTTAGGTTCTTTAAATAATCTACTATAAACAATAACTGGGGTATTTTCTTTAGTATGATCTGTTCCTTTAAATGTTGGATCATTTCCATGATCTGCAGTAATAATTAATAAATCATCAGTTCTTAAATTGTTTAATATAACTGGAATAGTGGCATCAAACTCTTCAATAGCACTAGCATACCCAGTAACATTTCTCCTATGACCATATAAAGTATCAAAATCATTAAGATTAGCAAAGCAAAGGCCAGTAAAATTTTTATTCATAATATCAATTATTTTATCTATTCCTTCTTTATTGTTAGTAGCAACAACTTTTTTAGTTATACCTGATCCATTATAAATATCGAATATTTTTCCTATTGAAATTACATTATAACCAGAATCCTTTAAAAAATTTAAAACAGATGGTTCAGGTGGATCAATTGCAAAATCATGTCTATTTTCTGTCCTTTTAAAATTAAGTGAATTATTACCTATAAATGGTCTTGCAATAACTCTACCAACTAACCATTCATCTTTTAAAGTAATATTTCTAATTATTTCACAATATTTGTATAAAACATCAAGTGGAATAATTTTTTCATGAGCTGCAACTTGTAAAACAGAATCACTTGAAGTATAAACAATTAAAGAACCAGTTTGTATTTGAGTTTCTCCTAATTCTTTTATTATTTCTGTTCCACTTGCTGCAACATTACCAATAACTTTTCTTCCTGTTTTTATTTCAATTTCATTTATTAATTCCTTAGGGAATCCATCTTTAAAGGTTTTAAATGGAACAACTAGTCTTACTCCCATTATTTCATAATGTCCTGTTAAAGTATCTTTTCCAGGATTAATTGGTTTAGCATAAGTATAATAAGCATCACTTTCTACGTCTTTCATTGTTATAGTTTCCATAAAACCTAATTTTTTTAGATTTGGAATAAACAAGTGAGAAGCCTCATCAATATGCTTTAAAGTATTGGCACCACTATCGCCATAACTTGCAGCATCAATTGCTTCCCCTACTCCTAAAGAATCTAAAACAATTAAAAACACTCTTTTAAATTTCATATAAATCCTCCTTAACTTCTTGGATGAAATTCTTTGTAATCATTTTTTACTTTTTCTTTTGCAACATGAGTATAAATCATAGTTGTGGAAATATCACTATGACCTAAAAGCATTTGAATACTTCTAAGATTTGCACCACCATTTAACATATGTGTTGCAAAAGAATGTCTTAACATATGTGGTGTTATTTGTTTTGTGATATTTTTTTCTTTTGAAATACCATCTAAAATTTTATTAAAGCCTTGTCTTGTAAGTTTAGTTCCATGATTATTTAAAAATAAATAGTCTGATACCTTATTTTTTAATAATTTATCTCTTCTTTCATAATATAATTTTATGTATTGAAGTGAGTAATCATTAATTGGTACAATTCTTTCTTTATTTCCTTTACCAATACATCTCACAACACAATTAATAAAATCAATATCTCTAGTTGTCAAATTTACTGCTTCTGAAATTCGAAGACCAGTACTATACAATAATTCTAACATAGCTTTATTTCGATAGTCAAATATTGTTTTTAATTTTATATCAAGTAAATCATCAACTTCTTGTTCAGTTAAAACTTTAGGAAGTCTTTTTGGAATCTTTGGTCGTGAAATAAATTCACAAGGATTATTATTTATTTTTTTTGATATCAAAAGATATTTATAAAAATTATTAATTGATGTTATATTTCTAGAAACACTTTTAGCATCTTTTTCTTTATTTATAAAAATAATATAATCATTAATTG
>JAQXMG010000064.1 GCA_029012525.1 bacterium | reverse complement strand
TTTACACTGTATTTCATTAGAAAAATCCATTGCAAATTCAAACTGCTTGTTATAAGGGTATTGACCTTTAACTTCAACTCCATTAATCTCTTTTACATAATCAAGGACTCTTGCGTCTACATACATAACCCCTTTATCTTTGTCAATATTCTTAAGGCTTGCAGAATATCTATCAATAAGAATACTTTGAGTAAATGTGGCTTTATATTTGGATGCGTCGTCTACTTTGCTGAGTACAATACTTGTAATATTCTTTCTTACCTGAACAACATCATTATAAGTAGAATACTTTAGATTGCCTTTTACATTTACAACCATATCTTCAGAAAGGTGTTCCTTGATGTATGCAATAGCATCATAAGCAGATAAAAATTTCTTATAAAAAGTTTTATCCTTATCTGTTTTTTCAAGACCTACTGTAATGAATGATAAATCACCGATTTCTTCAAGGATATCATCATTAAAACGGTCTTCCCAATCAACTACAATTTGTGAGTCAAAATCATCAGAACCATCATCTTTTTTGCCGTGTGCAAAAATCTTGTTTTCATTCTCTTCGCTGTAACCACCCATAAGCTCGCAATAAACACAACCCGCATTCTCACCGCAATCAATCCCAAGATTCAGAGCGTTATAAATCCAATTACTTTTCTCTGACTTTTCGTTTAATTTGAAAGTGAAGTCGTTAATAATAGGCTTTCCAATAAGATTAAAGTTAGAAACCCAGTCACTGCGCTTAATTACCTTGTTTTCCATAATTAATTACCTCCAATTTTTATACTATTATTATAACTAAATTCTTTATAATATTTTTCTTCAGCTTGTAATCTGGCTCGTTTGCACCTTCAAAATTGACATAAACACCCAAGTGTTTATGCTTTCCATTTATCTTTATGGTTGCGCACCATTTATTTATTTGTTTGTGCCAAAAAACACCAGTTACGCCAGATGCGTTATTTGAATGTAAACTTCAGCATCTCGTTCAAGAACTGTCCATCTGCCAAATTTTTGACCAGTCAAATCTTTAAATTTACCCAATCAAATTACACCACCATCCATTCACAAATAATATAACTTTATGTATTTGATACAAATATATTATATAAACATTGTCATTACTATTCAAGTATAATTTTCAAACTTTTATAAATTCAGCATTCTATATAAATTTATATAATTATTTTTGGTTATTTTGTTTAATTTAAATAGAAATCAACCGTATACTCTACCGCTTCCCTAATGTTATTACACATTCTTGATGTAAATTCAATTAACCACGGATGTAAGTCACATCCGTCTTTATTGATTCCTATAATGGGAATTTTCATTTCATAGGCGATAGCAAGTTCTGCACAAGTACCTAAACTTGTAGGGTCATTAAAGTTTACAATCACTAAATCAGATTTTCTTAAGCCATTCAAATCGAACTCCATAATCTCACGCTCTGATTTATGTCGTATTTCTTCAAAATTAAAATAATCTACTGGATTAAAGAAAGTCGGTTTCTTTTCATAATGATAATCACCAAATCTAATAGCGTCCATAATCTGTTTTCTCCATTTAGATTGTTCATCAAATGAAAGTGAACTCATCGCCCCAGACAAATAAATTTTTACAGACTCCAATTTATGCACCTCCTTATTTGTTACATAATAAAACATATATTTTTAAATTCTATTTATACATTATTATATCCAAGGCTTTCGTGCCACTTTGCTAAAAATAATGCTCTTTTATATTCTAATGGTGGTTTTCTCCCTGTTTTTTCATAATATCTTTTAATCTGATTTGGTCTTGCAATTAGTTTAGTTATAAGCACGCCAGTTTGTAAATTATGTATAATAATAATTCCATTGTCTGTGATGGAATGACACTCGGCTCCGTTTTCATGATTTTTATCTACTATAAATCCATCAATAATATGTCCATCGTCAAATATATGTTTTTGAATAAACTTTTCTCTTCGATATCTTTGTTTATTATAATGATTACTTATCATCATAGTCTACCTCTGTATATCTGTCGAACACATTACCGATTATTTCAATATAATCGCAGACTTCAGAACCCAATGTATAAAATTCACTTGTGTCTTCACACAAAATAACATAAGCAGACAATTCTTCGGCATATGTTACAATTCCAACAACAGTTTTTTCATCTGAGATTTTCGCCTTGATATAGTCACCCTCGTATATTGCGAATCCGTATTTATCATTGATTCCAATATATTTATGACATATATATTTATCTGATGATAATTCAAGTGGAAACTTAATCCACCCAAATACAGATTGTTTTATCATAAACAAATCCCCATTTGGCTTCATATAGATATTATCTTCAACCCAGCATTTATCTTCTGTGTTGTATACACGATACAATATAACCACCTCCCATGTTATGTTTCTATGATTTTAATAGCTTTTTTTATTTCATTTACAGCAAAATTAATATCGTCATATGTAATATCGTTTGATAACGAAAATCTAACTGTTCGCATTGATTCTTCATCGGTTAAACCAATAGCTTTTAATACATAACTGGGGACAATAGAATGGGAGTTGCAAGCACTACCTGTACTTATTTTAATGCCACTCATATCAAGAGTGTATAACAAAGACTCGCCTGTAATATTTTGATTAAATGTAATATTGATATTGTTAGGCAATCTATGTTCTTGGCTCCCATTTAATCGACAATTAAATTTGAATCTATTAAACAATCTGCCAGGCTTATCTTGCAATAAACTAATAAAATAGTCTCTCTTTTTACACATCTGTTCAATTTTATCAGAACTAACATCGCAATATTCAATTGCTTTGCTCAGTCCGATAATTCCAAATGTGTTTTCAGTACCACCACGAAAACCATTTTCTTGACTGCCACGAATCAGTGGTTGAATGTTTATGCCATTTTTTTTGTATAGAAATCCTATTCCTTTTAACACTGGTGAAATTTTATGTCCACTTGCGCTCATCATATCAATTCCAAGCTCTTCTACATTAATTGGGATATGGCCGAATGCTTGCGTTGCGTCTACATGTATAATTCCTCCATATTCATGAACCAATTTAGAAATTATTTTAATATCTTGTATAGTTCCTATTTCATTATTGGCCATTCCGATACTAACCAAAGTAGGCTCTTTTTCACGAAACCATAGTAATTTTTCTAAATGATTATAATCTACAAATCCAAACCTATCTACATCACAATATCGTACACAAGCACCTAAACTGGGATTATTAACAGATTCTAATATAGACTTATGTTCTATGGGGGTTGTAATAATATTTATCATTCCGATATCTTTCATCAACTGTTGGTCTACCCATCCTCTAATAGCAAAATTATTACTTTCGCTTGCACCGCTTGTAAAAATAATTTCTTCTGGATTTGCACCGATAAATGCTGCAATATTTTTTCTGCACCTATCAATTTCTTCTTTAATATCAGAAGAATACAAGCTTGAAGGATTGCGCCAATACTTTTTCATGGATTCTGTTATCGTGTCTACAATAATATCATCAATTTTTTTATATTCAGCCGTTGCCGCAGCATCCAAGTATATCATAAGTTCACCCCATTCAAGTGTTTAATGAGTTAAGTATTTTTTTTATGATTTGATTATTATACGAAATTTCTTTTTCAATTGTTGTTAACTTAAGTTCTTCTTGTACTTTCTTTTGTTCAAACGCCTTATTCAAACATCTTAGATAAGCAAGTTGAATTCCAATATACAAATTAAATTCGTCGTTCCTATTACAACAGCTTTCTCCTCTAACTTTATCAGTTATAAATTTAACCTGAGTTTTTCTTCTGTTGGTTCTATAAAGACAATCTGTCTGACCATCGAATCCTGTCAGCGGCATCCATTTAGTCCAACCTTCAAACTCGTTTTCTTTAACAAAGTATTCGTCAAAGTCTTCAAATTTTATTACTCCGACAGCAACTTTTGTCTTTGAATCTCTTAAAAGAAAAGAATCATCTAAAATATTAGCAATTTCAAATACTTCGCCCACCTTTTTAAACTTTTCATTTAATTCCTTTGTAAGAATTACCCTATCAAACTTTAATACCGTTTCCATTTCTTCTACCTTTCTTTGATATTTGTATATAACATTAATTGTTATGATAATATAATACCACTAATTACAGATAATGTCAATAGATATTTGAATTTTTTTAGTAATGTTTTTAATGCGTATAAAATCTTATGCCGTCTTTTTCAAATAACAAATCAAGCGTTCTACTATGCCAAGAACTTCCCTCGCAAGTTTCAAAATATAATGCACCTTGACTTTCGTCCCAGCCACTTAATACTAATTTCATAGCTTGTTCTGACTTTTCATTTGGATGAGTTTTTTCATATGTTCCATTTAAAACTGGCGTGAATTGTTTGTGCTGATGAATAACTTCATAAACTGAATCTGGAAAATCTTCGCTATATGTTCTATTCAAAACTACCAACATTACCAAAGCCATACTTTCTACACTTTCGCTTCCAGCTTCTGCAACAGAAATTTTCTTTAACATTAAAATATCATCCGAACTAAGGTTTATATTTTTATTATATGTATTATTATTTTTTGATTCTTTATTTGTATTTTCTTTATTTTCTGTTAATTCTTCTGTTTTTATCGTTTCGGACGGCCTTAATGTAACTTCGGCTTGATATACTTCTGTTTTATTTTCTACCGATTGTTTATTCTCTTTATGGTTGCAGCCTATGATTAATAATGTAACACAAGAAATAACTAAAAATAAAATAATGATAAACTTTTTCATCTTCATATTTATACTCCTTTGATTTATATATAATTTTATCTATTATAATTAAAGCCTCAAATAAAAATTTGGTATTTTTTTCTTGTTTGGATTACTTTCTAAAAAATCTTTTTTATATTTTAAATCTAACAAACTAATAATATACATAAAAAACATTTCTCCTTTTTATATAATTTTCTTAGTTTAAAATAGTAACTCTATAATATGTATTATGAATATTCAAAATAAACTCAATACAATTTTCAAAAGTCCTAAAAAAGCACTCTGTTATCTTAGAAAGCAACACATTAACAAAACAAGTTTTATATTTATCATTTTTTTTAAGAATGATTCTATTATCATCGTTAGTAACAAGAACATTTTTCTCTATAGTCCTTAATAGAAGCATAAATAACATTGAATTGTCAATAGGGTTATCAGGATAAATATCCATATGTATCTCTCTTATTTTAGTACCGTCTTTGAATATCTCCTTTAATTTTGCATTGTTCACATCGTTGATAAAACCGTATTTCATAAAAGATTTTTCAGTATTCATAATGTATCCCTTTCTGACTATATATAACAGTGATATTTTCACCACAAAGTATCTGTTACATTTCTATACTTTGGGTGAAAATATCAACTTGTCTTACCATAAAGTTATTTTACTATAATTTTGCGAATATTTCAAGGCTATCGCAAATTCTTTTTTTTATCATAATTAAAAAGAATCAAGATGCCCTTTTACTAATTCTCTAAAATTACCTACTTCTATTCCACTATTACATCTTAATAATTCTTTTGAAATTATCAAATGAGCCATTCTATTTCGACTATTTTCAGAAAAAGCTTCCTCTAATGAAATTTCATTTTTACTTAATTCTACTTTAATTCTATACATCATCCCACTGGTATACAATTGCAGCGGTAATAATGTATACTCAAGATATTCTTTTGCTATTTTTCTTAATTTTGCATAATAAGAAAATTTATAAGAACCTTCAGAGTTAGTGTTTCTATCTTCTATTTTAAACACGCTATCTTTGTGAACGCCTTTTAAATTAACTTTACATACACCAAACCTATTTCGTCTTTCCCATATATTTATACTTGATAGCTTTTTTAAGTCTGATGCAAGATTTTCTGATACTTTTATTTTATACGAATGTCCATTGTCTTCATGTAATGTGATTATATTATCGTTAATATCTGAACCCCTCAGATTTTTTATTACACTTAAATCATCATTGTAAACACCTTCATAAATACATTGAAATAAACATTCATAATACAATGCGTTAAAATCTTCATATACGCCAATTTCATGAATTATTCTTTTGAACTGCTCATTAGATATAAATTTTTTATTAGCGTTTGGTTTTGCCTTTTTCCATAATAATTTTTTATCAAAAGATTGAATCATTTGATAAAAAGAGTCAGTCTCTACAATTCCTTGTTCTTCTAACCATCTGGCATACAAACCTAATACATAACAAATAGTTATGATGGCCTTTGGACTATTCGGTTTTAAATCAAGTATAAACTGTTCCAATTCCATAAGAGTATAATTTTCAATATTGGTGTCAACATCTTTAAGCACAAACTTTACAACCTTCGCTGTATTTGGCACTGTTATTGACTCCGTAAATTGCTGTACATTGCCCACAGTTTATCCACCTTTTCATATTATATATTTGTTACTTATATCATAACATTTTTCAGTAACACTTTTCAACAAACTAAGCAATAGCGGCAATTTATAGTTTTGTCTATCATATATTTTTTCCAATTAAAGCTATGTTTTTATTTGTATATTCCATAATTAATCCCACCACCATCTAATATTTTTGCCAATTGAATTATAAATCTCTTCATACAATTCTTGTTCTCTCTTAATCCACTTCTCTACTCTTTCTTTATAATTGTCTGGATAAATCGCCGTACATTTGCCGCCTTCGTGAATGAACTCAACGCCATTTCTATCACATTGCATTCTATTAATTTCTTTGTCTAAGTCTAAAATATGATTTAACTGTTCAATGATACGAAGTCTTGTTTCATCGCTCTGCCACACATTGTTTCTCTCGGTATAATATTCATGCATATGTTTAATCTGCATGATAATAGAGTCATGAAGCCAACCCCAATCCCATTCACCAGTTTCTTTTGCATGTTTTACAAGCTCTTTACGGTGTCTACGATGCATCTTATTAAATGCTCTTCGCTCTTTATCTGGAAATAATCTTCTAAACAATTTATTCATAACTACCTCTTAAGATTAAGTTTTTATTTATTATCGCTACATATTTTGAAATGTTCTAATATTTTTTTTAAATCTTCTGACAAAATAGGATTTACTAACCCTACATCATTCCATTTATCTATAATATTATCTTTTATAATAAATAAGTTCTTAAAGAATTTTACTGCGTTGTCCATACTGCTATCTTGATGAAAAATGGCGTTGTGACATTCTGTACAATTGAGCTGATACACTCTACTTTCTTCGTAAGTTATATGTGCGTGATTCTCTCCACAAAAAGGACATCGAATAGTTTCATACATATAATAACTCATAACTTCCTACCTCTAAAAAATAATTTTTATTTGTTGTTAATAAATGCTTCAATCTTATCTTTGCAATCCTTGCAATACATCTTAGTATTATTTAATGTTTTCAATATATCTTCTCTAGCACTATAACTCGCAGCATCTACATGACTATAACCCACAGTGGAAGCATATGACGGATTAATATCATATTCATTGGTATGAATTGTATAATATTTATTCTTAATTTCTTCTCCGCATCTATCACAATAAATACAAACCATAATTTATCTCTCCTTTTGAATCCAATAGCTTGCTCCAATTAAAATATAATTTTTATTTTCTCATTTTTCCATTCTTCATATGTACTTTGTTCTTATTAAACTCGTTCAACAGTTCTTCAAACGGCTTATTGACAACTGTGTGCTTATCCGTAATAGTTAAATCATTTCTTTGTCTTGGCCGATAAGTTCTCTGTTCTTGAGAGTTTCTAATTTTAACAGAGTTTCCTTGGATAGACTGAATTTTTCCTTTAAATGTCTGTCCATTTGGACTAATAAAATAGTCATACATATCTTTTAGCAATTCATTTTCTTCTTTAGCAATGCGTCTACGAATACGAATGTCTCTAATTTCCTTGTACACCAGATAACCTTTATACATATCTTTTGGACTTGACAATTCGATTTCATGTGATAAATCATTAAGTTCATCTTCTGCTTGTTTAATAATCTCAAGATTACGCTCATAATTTTTTACAACATCAGCAAAAATTGTCACAATCGTAGACGCATAATTATTTACAATGTTATTAGACATTCATCATACCTCATTTTTATGTTCTTAATTGATGACGAATAATCTCCATTAACTCATCATCTTCCATATAAAACATATCTTTTCTGTGTTCCATTTGTGTATATCTTGCAATGTTGCTCATAATCTGGCCAAATCTTAAATCAGGATACTTAGACCAAAGCTCTGCAAATTCTAAACAAAACGGATAAATTCTATTTACATCTCTCATATCGCACCTCTTAAAAGTATATTTTTAAGCACTCGTTAATCATTTTGCTTCTTTGTAAGTCTCCAAATATTATCACAAATTTTAATATATCCATCATCAGACCATAGTTTCTCGCAATCCTTAATGCTTGCCCTTGGTATGGTATATCGTATATTATTTATCTTCTCCAAAGATGTACAAATCATTTTGCCTACTTCGTGATAGATGTCGTCAGTATATACAACTTTGATATAAGAAATGCAATCATTTGCTATAATGTTATATTTCGTATAATAAATATTATATCTTGTCATAATTCACCTTTTAAAATGAAATAAAACATAAATTTATACATTCATTTGCTTTTCAATATCTTTATATGTCTGTCTATCAATTAACAAAAGACCGCCCATATATTTAAGACTACCATTAGTTAGGTCATTTGCGACATTAGCAGGAACATTTATTTTAAGTGTTCCATATCCTTTGTCAAACTTTATATCTGCACCAGATATATTTGATAATGGTGCAAGCTGAATTTTATCTTCGTCTTGTTCCGCAATTTTTGATATAATATCAATCCAATTCATATTATTACCTCTTAAAGTTTAATTTTAAAATGTTACTTATTAAAATTTGTATTTTATCTATTCTTCTACTTCGACTTCTTTAATTTCAAAAGAATCCTCGCCCCAATATATATAATAATTATCACACTCTACGCCATATTCGCTTTCTTCAAGCTTTGCTTCTGAGCAATAATTGGGATATTTATCAACAACATCTAACGAATCAGAATATAAAATCGGACATTCTGCACATTTGTTACCTTGTTCTTCCAGTTTTTTCTCTTTATCATCTAATTTAGCTTTTTCTTCCTCTGCTCTATCTTTTTTTAAATAAGAACCAATAATCATGTCATGAAAATCTTCATATGAACCATGATAATGGTGTAGTTGGTATATTTTCATATTATTTACCCCTTAAAATATTATTTATTTTTCGTCATGTACTGCTTAACAATTGTTTTTTCAGCATTACTAATTGCCTTATCTATTCTGATTTTAATTTCTTCGTTATCAATCATATATTGATAGATTCTATCGGCCACAAGATTAGCGACATAGTTCTTGAATTTATCATATGGGGTATAACATCCTTCGTTTGGAATATCTCCGTACAATTTAAATTCACTAGAGATAATTTTTTCAGCACATTTTTGCACTACCTTATACTGCAAATCTGTTTCTTCCCAGTCTTTTAAAATTACTTCAATCATTTGTTATTACATAAGCCTTTCTTTTAATTTACCATAATTACAGAAATCATTAATATGATGTATGTTGTGGGCTAACTGACAAAATCTATATTCATTTTCATCAATAAATATTTCTTCGCCATATTTACAATATTTACATCTAACTACCTTTACATAGTCTTCTTTAAAAATAAAATCTTTGCACTTAACTTGTTTGTCTGTAATTGTGCTATATTCACATATGCCGTAATGTATGCAATCTTTACAAGTTGCCATAATATATCACCTTGTTCATATTTGATTTTGATTACATAAAAATTTTAAGCCATTAAAACCCAAATAAATCTCTGAATATATCTATGTATTCATATAAGCAATTCTTCAATACACTCATCATATATTCGGTCAACGGTGTTTCCAATTGTAAGCAAATTAATCTTGCCATAGTCGTTATAATTGCACAATTTAATAAACTCGTCCATAAGTTTGTCTCTAAAATTTTCAACTGCTTCAAACCTATCCATTCTTTTACTTCTCCTCTTAAAATATTCTTTTTAAGTGCTTATTTCTTTAAAATTTGAGTTTCAATCTGAGAAATGCATCCGTCTAATACCTTAATATCAAAATCAACAGATTTATCAGTAGTTTGAGATATAAACTTTAGATGCTCTTTAATGCATTTTAACTGAAACATAATTTCTTCCGCCGTTTTATTTTCTTTAATTATTCCATTTCCAACAAGAAGGTGATAGACGGCAAAAGCCACATCTCCTTGAATTGTATTCAAAACTCTAACTCTCCCATTCTCTTCTCGTGCTATTGTCAAAGCATTGCCGTCAGAAGAATAGTCATATCCAACAATTAAACAATCTCCTGTCATATCTTTACCTCATAAAATCTCGATTTTAGTTTGTTCTTCTTCTATATAAATCTTCTCTATACCAATGCAATAAAAAGCAGTAAACTATGGTTCTTGGCACATCACCACTATCCATATAATAAACTGTCATTGGCACAAGGATAATACCAATCATATAGAAAATTATAGACCTTAATTTCTCCATACCTTAAAATCCTTCTTTTATAATGCCAATAAGTTACTGAATAAATCACTAACTTCATTAGTCTTTATTTTTCTTTCATATTTATCACAGAACACATAGACTTTTCCTTTGGGGATTTCCTTGCCAGCTTGACATTCGTACCACTCTTTTTTCATATTTATCTTTCTATGTATGCAAGTATTACAATCTTTTTTGTCATAATTATCTGGACACTTTTCTTCGTGTTCTCTAATCTCTTCTTCTGTTCCCATCTTAGAACAATAATCGCATTTAAATACGGGCTTCATATAACACCACTTAAAACCTTTCTTTTATTACTCACTTTGTTGAGATTCGCTCAACAATTTGCTTAGATTCTTCATTGCTAATCCAACACACTTTGAATGATGTCCACACGCTTTACATAAAACAAATGCAAGTCTTTCATCTTCTCTTATACCACAGCGCAACAGTTCCTCGTTTGATGGATTGTCTTGCTGAAAGACACTAAAATCAATGGTCATATCAAATCTACCACTTAAACCTTTCTTTATTATTCATACAGTATCGACTTTAAATCATCAATCACTTTATCATATGCCCAGAATGTACCTTCGTCATAGGTATCACCTTTTTCCTTTTCATATTCTTTGATTAATTCTTCTAGTCTATCACAAACCCAAGACGAATTATTTCTATCCATATATCACACCTTACCTTCATTCAGAATTTTCCGAAACATTGAATCAATATTATCCATAATCGGATATCTTTCAGTTGTCAAAGAGTTCTTTCCAAAAGTTCCATCTACCATATCAATATAAAAAGTATAGTTACCATCGTCACCCATATAAAATTCTTCCCAATCCTCTTCGCTCATAAGTCTTTTAACATCGAGCTGGGTGATTGCCAAGTTATCAAAACTAATTACTTCAAAATGATTGAGCATTTTATCAAGATTTTTTTTCAGCCACATCTGCTTTGTAACAATATTATCGTGGTCTTTATCATACCAATCTTCTCCACGCCTAAGCTGTTTATATCCAAGGATAAGCATTTTAAGATTGTTATCAGATAATTTTTTTACATCTGACGAACTTAAAATTCCATTAATAACATGAATAACTGCATTGGGATAAGTCTTTACAAGAGAAATAAATTCTTCTGTCGGCTCTTTTAATGAGATACCAAGTCCATAAATCAACTTATCATCAACCAACTTGCGAATCAAACCCTGATGTCTTTCAAAATGAATCTGATTAACAGTTAAATTTGCAATCACTTTTTTCTCTCTTAACTTAATAAGAAAAGGAATTAAATCTGGGTGGCTCATATCATTACCATTAATAGCAAGTTCTGTATAAGGGTGCAGCGTATCTAAAAATTTATAGTTTAGAATATCACCATGTTTGCCATTAGGAGTACATCCTTCATAGCAAAACGGACAACCGCCATCACATTTATCAGTAATTTTACAATCGCAATTTTCTGCGAAAGAAGGAATGAATTCGTCCTCTAATGTTTCTCTAATCTTAGTACCGTCCGACAAAACCTTTACGGTATAATTACCATTCTTATATACTCCTAATAGCCTTAACATATTAATTCTCCTTATTAATCGTGTCCGTAATATCCAAACGCTACAACTTCATCGTTATTCGCTGTTTTGAATGTGTTTTTAAAGGTTTCAAATTCAACATATTCCCAATCATTAAACTGCTCGTGTGTAAGATATCTACTACTGCCACTTTTCATTTCAACCCTAATTTCAGGAGTGATTTCAATTAACTCATCGTTCCAATAATCAAAAGCCAACTCGTCGGCAATCCATCTATCATAATCCGATTTCATACACATCGTAATCGAATGTACTGAACTACTATTTGTTTCAAAAACTCCTCGTCTAATCTGTCTCTTCATATTGTTTTCTCTCCTTAATTTCCTTTATAAAAATAATCATAGTTTTCAGGGTCGTGATGAGGGTTGGACTTTTCAATATATTTACCATTTTCATATTCCCAAATTATCTCATCAGCAATATTGCATCCTGACGGTTCGCAGTCTTGATTATCATTACCTGTATAAACGCAACTATCACCGAACAAACATCTCATAAGTAAATCTTCGTCATCAAGAACTGCAAATATAAATTCCCTAGTCTCATCGCTATGGTCAATATATCCATAATCAAGATACTTACAATCTCCATATACAGACTCGTGATACGACGGTTCTTCAAATTCATATTCGATAGAATGATTGTTCAAAATTTCTTTCAACCTATCAAGCAATTCATCTGACTCATTCTGTTCGAGAATTGCGGTATACAAATAATCTGCTATATCCACACAAGCATTTTCCCATCCATATTCACCAATACCAAAGTGAATATATTTGCCGATTGTAACTGGCGCCTTTGAAATTGCAATGCTATGGGTACTACTTGAATTAGTTTCAAATACGCTATTTCTAATTTGTCTTTTCATATAAATTTATTCCTTTCTTAAGGCTTTAAAAACCTTATTTTATACCTTGTATTTATTTGCCCATTCAATAAAGAAATTTACAGTATCAAAGCAACACCACTTCTTATCGTTGCACCTGTACACAGCTTGACATTTATCACAGTCACCATCTATCAATTCACAAGCCTTGTTTTTATATTGCTCAATAGTCCCCATTGTCAGTTCATAATCTTCCATGTTGTACCTCTTAAAAATATTGTTTTATTCTCCAAGCTCCTTCAATTCTGAAACCAATTCAGCCAACTTAGGATTATCAGAATACTTCTTAGCCATTTCTTCGTAATATTCCACAGACTTTCTTTTATTAATTTCTGCTTCAAGTTCTCGTTCAATAGCAGCCTTCTTTTTTGCAAGTTCTTCAAGTCTAACCTTTTCTGCTTCTCTTGCAATATATCCATTCATATTTACAACACCGACAACCTCTGCGGTAATATTTCTTCCTTTGTTTTCGTCAATATCATAATAATCTTCAATAGTCATAATATCTTTGATAATTCCAAGATGACGATTATTTTTTCCTCTTGCATTTACTACAACCAATGTGTTTAAACAATTAATCAGTTTCCATTCTTCATCGTACAATGCAAAAGCATAGTCTTTCTTATTATAATCCTCAATCAAATTTACAATTGCTACATTCTTAAAGCCTTCCATTTTAATATCCTCACTTTCATCTTTTATAATTTTAATTTCACTTTTATCAAAACAATAATATTTATTATCAAACAGAATACCACCTGAGTAATGAATGGATAAATGTATGTTAAATTTTCTCTCGTTCTTCTATTAATTATTGTATAAAGCCAAACTCCTGCCGATATGCACCAAAGTGCAACAAATATCCAAAACAAAATTGTTAATACTTCCATATCTAATACCTCTTAAAAATCTTCTTTTATGTGTTATATATTTCTTTTAATATATTAAAACCATTCATTACAACAAGAAGAATCCACATTGGAAGCACATTATCGTAATAAGTAGCAATGAACATACTTGTCATCCACGCTCCTAAAGATACAGCATATAGAAATTTAAACAACTCTTTCTTCATAACCTTACCTCTTAAAACTTTACTTTTAAATGCTTATTCCAAACATTCCAAACTACGAATAGCTTCGTCTTTAACCATAAAAATCCCACCAGATGGATATCTAAAAAAAATGTATCCGTTTTCAATAGAAATCATGATTGCCGATGTTGTTTGAATGTCTCCGTTTCCAAGATACCATTCGATATTATATTTCTTTTCAAATGCTCTATCGTCAACAACTTGTCTAATACACTTCATATATATTTACCTCTTAAAACTTTGATTTTATGTTCTGTTCTTAAAATATTCGTCTAACAGAGACATTAAAAATTCTCCGTTATCTCCGTCTCCACCGCTCTTGAATACGAAGAAATCTCCGTTAGCAAAATCTACTTCGCTAATAAATTTATATATATCTTCTGACATAGGATTATGTTCTACTTGCATTCCATAATTTTCAATCTTCGGTAGATTATGCGAAACCCTATATTCTTCTAATTTTATTGCAATTTCTTCTAACATTTTCAATTTCACCTTTTATATTCAATCCACTTATCAGAACCATTAAATTTTACTTTAATTTTATTAGGATAGCCATCTGGCATACTCCCAATAGACTTATATTCTCCTACAATTACTGCTGTTTCTAAAACTTTATGATTCTTTTCACATTTCTCTGCTTTTTCTTTATCAGCATAATCTGTATTACAAAATTCACAAGTATAAAGTTTCTTTTCTTTCATTTTTATATTCCTCTACCACTTAAAACTCTGCTTTTATATCCTTAATTGTTTGCTTGAATTTTGTTTACAACAAGATTATATGCATCTTTCATATCAACAAAACAACCAAGCCAAATCAATTCATACCCATCTGGATACATTTCATTATAAATATCGTGTTTCCAATCAGATGTAATTCCCATATCATGTTTACACCAATGTTCTCCACTACTATAATGACCTGCAATTTGATTTAACTTTGTTACACCATCATCTTCAATTAAACCATCAATTGCATATCCAATAACATCTCCACAAGGTTCTGCATCTCTAATAAATCCGTATGACGAATGACCCTCAAAAATTCCAAATACATAAATCTTTTTCATATTAAAATACTCCACTTAAAATTTCTCTTTTATAACCCTTATATTTATTAGTTAGTCTGTTATTTCTACTTTGTAATTCATCATCGCATCATAACAACGCTTTGTTATATTACCGTTAGAATATTCCACTTGAGCAACTTGTTTGATAAGGTTTTCTTTATAGGATTTGTATACTTGAAAGGCTTGTTCTGGTGCATCTTTATCACCCAATTGTTCTTGGATACCTGTAAATGGATTGCTACACGATGCTCTATATTTTTCCTTATGCTTATGTACCCCAATAGGCAAATCGCCTCTGCACATATCTTTCTTTATAAACAAAGAATTAACATTGTTTGGAACTAAGCAGCAGGTTTCAGGTGAATAAACTTTATTACCTTTAACTAAGATATCTTTATCTATTGCCCACAAATCACCATTGTACCATTTGTCAAAATTAGGTTGAGAATGCAACCATTCATAAAAATTATCATATAGCAGCCATTCTTTACAACAAGTTACATCTTTATATGTTGGTTGTCTCTTTTTATATTTTTCATCAAAACTCCTAGTCAACATACGCTTCCAAGTATTATATTCTTTAGTAATTTTTCCGTTCATTCTCGATAAATGTTTTTCTCCAATCATTCCCACTCCGTGAACCGACTTATGGTATGGGTTATTTATATTTCCGTGTATAAATGTATAATATTTTGTCCTTATCTTCGCCTTGTAATTATCTTGAAATTCAATAATCATATCTCCAGCACCATTATATTCCACAATCTTCATTATACATCCTTGATTATTTAGTCGTTCTTCCCCAATTCGATATTTTCCTTCAAATGGATTCCTAACACTTCCTTTTAAAAATGCTGGGTAATTAGTATGCACTCTTCCTTTATATTCATCTTGAAATTCGACAATTATATTCTTAGAGTTGATATATTCTATAATCTTCATTAAAAAACCTTGATTATTACAACTTTCTTGATTAATTCTATTTGTCTTTTGTTCATCCAATATCTTTTTTGTAAACATAGCCATAAGCATAATACTCCTTATAACTTTAATTATTTATGTATTTTAGAAACGAACTTAATAATTCGTTTCTAATTTTCACAACAATTTTACCATATATTAACTATTTTGTCAAGAGCATTTTTTATTTTTTTCATCCATTTTGAAAAATTTATTATAACTTTCTTCAAGAGCTTTATTTCTTGCTACTATTGAAGTATTACGAGCCACTCCACTTGTACAAGCATTCATATAATCAATGTATTCTTTCGAGTCGTTTTCTACCTTGAAAAAGGTTATTAACCACTCTGACATTATTGATTCATTGATATTTTCGTTTAATGCTCTTTTTAAAAAGGGGATTAAACTAATTAAGTGAACTTCTGTATAAATTTTCTTTGCCACATCTTTTTCATGATTTTCTTTAAGTTCATCATGTATATTTACAATGTAATTAAAAATTCTAACAAGCTCTAATTTTTCTTCATCTGAAATTTCAAGTTTTTCTATTTCAGGATTAAAATCTTTGCTGGCAAATGAAATATTTTCCACTTCGCTGTTTAACATAGTTAATACTTTTGCAACAATAACGGCTTGATTCTTATTTTGTCTCGATTTATCCGTCAACATCTGATTAAATAACTCATGTGAGCCAAGGTCTAAAAGTTCTTCGATATTCTTAGCAGAAGCAAGAGTTTTATTTTTAGCTGACAAAGGCCGTCCAGCATTAAGCCGTTTGAATAGCTCTCTTTCCTCATTTTTCGTAAGATTATCGAAATAAGTTACGCTAAATGTTACAGTGTTTATAAAGTCTTTTAATCCGTCTGGTAAGTCGCTATATTTCATGCCAGAAATATTAAGTTCAACTTCTTTGTCTAAATCTGTGTCAAAATAGGTAATAGTCGGTAACTCAGATAAAGCAAATTCATCATTCAAAAATTCTTTTACAGTTGAAAGTCTCTGTTTTCCGTCCATGATGTAATATGTGTTGCTACCACGCTTTCCACTACCATCGTCTATTCGTTTGGCAAAAACTGCTGGAATCGGATAGCCAAGAATCATACTCTCAATTAATGCAGATTTTCTTGACCTCTCCCAACAATATGACCTCTGTATGATGTGTTCAAAGTTTATTTTTCCGTTCTTAACCATACCACTCAGTTGCTTTGCTGACCATACAATACTTGCTTTTTCCAGAGACATAACTAACACTCCTAATATATATTTTTAATTATTATAACTTATTTAATCAATTACTGCCACAAATTACATAACGAACATTATATTGATTTTTAAACAAAATCAATTCCTAAATTTAATCCATTAAATACATCTTCAATTTCTTCGTCCATAATTCCGATATATTTTTTTGTAGTCGATACAGATGAATGATTGAAAATAGCCATTAACATCACAAGAGCTTTTTCCTTATCTTCTGCGTTGTGCCAAACATGATAACCAAATGTTTTTCTAAGTGAATGTGTTCCTACATTATGCTCAATTCCTGCTTCGGCAGAAGTATCAACAATAATTTTCCAAACTCCCCTTTCAGAAACTGGTTTGTCTCCTTTTCTGGACTTGAACACAAAATCGTCCATGCTTTCAATCGGATATTGTTCAATATATTCTGTAATTGCTTTTTTAACTACATAATTGAAATATAATGAAACAAATTTTCCAGTTTTCTTTGTTTTCTTTGGTTGAATCTTGTAATAGTCTCTAAATGTTAAATCATCTTTTAAAAAGAAATTCCATTTGAGTGAAATAAGGTCACTAATACGCAATGATAAATTGATACCAACTAAGAATAACATTTTATTCCTACAAGCAATCTGTCTTTGATTATCATTCGTAGATTCATCAATATGTTTATTTAAAACATTAATCATGGACTTAATTTCGCCCTTAGAAAAAGGATATACTTCGCTTGATACTCCAGATACCTTATTCGGATGTCTTTTATCAACACTACCATCTTTATTATATCTAATTTTAGGTTTTACACCTAATTTTCCATCCACTACGGCAAGTTGAATAACATTATTATTTTCTTTCGGAATATTTTTTACAGATGATAACATTTTAATCGCCCCTTTGGTACATATTCTTTATCTTTACTATATTATACCATATATTTTCACACCTGTCAAGTAGTTTTTATTTTCCACATTCATTTTGCATCAAATTTTATTTACAAACTGAATAAATATTCATTTTTCTTCTTTATACGCATTTCTTCTTTTTTCAACTCTTCGTCGCTAAGATTATATTTTCCTTGTCTTACCCATTCCATAGTTTGTACTGCGCCGTAAACCTCTAAATCACTTTTGTACAGCAAACAATTTTCAATAATAATCCTTCCGTCTGGTTTTCTGTGAGGCTCAGAATATGTTTCTGTCATTCTATATTTTCCATTCTGAAGGTTTTTCATGCGTTGTTCAATAGGAACATTGTCTAATATATCCTTGTAATAAAGCTCTTTATTTGCCCAATTTTCTGCTGGAATTGTATTCTCTAATTTTTCTTTAATAAACTGTACACAGCTACCAACAATAGATGCAATAAATAATCCGTCAATCACTTTTATCACCGTCCATTCTTGCAAATTCCATTACTAAATCATTTTTAGAATAATCTTCAATAAAAGCTGAAATTACATACTTGACAAATAGTCTGTCTTTTTTTACTGCACTTTTAAACCTTGTATAGATTTCCTTATTAAATGTGCTATTAAGTGTTTCAGTTTCTTCGCCGTCTTCTTTCCATTTTAGTATGTCTTTTTTGTCTAAATGATATTTTCCGTTTGCGTATTGATTCATAAATACTTCAATCACAACATTTAATGGCAACCCCTTTTCTTTACACTTCACTTTAAAATCATAAAATATAGATTTATTCACTTGCATATTAAGTGCTTGAGTAGGTAATTTTTTAACGCTTACTTTAATATATCCAGCCATAATCATAATCCCGTCCTTATTATATTATTTCTTATCCTATATTAATTATATTCCACATATAGATAGTTGTCAAGTATTTAACATTAACAATAATAATCAAATTCTGCATATCCGCCATGCTCTTCAATATATCGAAAACATTCTTCCAAAGCAAATTCGTTTCCATAACCGCCACACCCAGTATTTTCATCGTATTCTCCATAATTATCATCACAATCAAAAGACAAAACAATCATCTTTATTAAACTTTCCATAGTTGTTTTAGGTTTATATTCGTCAGACATAATCTTGTTCTCAATGTCTTGATAATACATTTCGTAATTTAATTCAGGATTGCTTACACAATTAACAAATACTATAAAATCATTGCATTTTCTTGTATAGCTCATGACAAAAATTCCTCTCTTTGATTATTTATTTTTGTATTATTATACATTATTTTATGTATAATTATTAATTATTACTATCTGTTAATTTTCCATTCTTATACAGTTCTTGTTTGTAATGACGATAATTTCTTACTGCCTTATTCCTTTCTTCGCCTTTCTTTTCCCATTCTTTCCAATGCTCTTTGCGATATTGTTTTGATTTCTCTGCACTGTCTTTATTTACAATCAAAAGTATTGTTTTCTTGCTAACATCAAATTTTTTGGCCAAACTATTCAAACTATGACTTCCAGTTCCATATAGTTTTTCAATTTCTTGTCTTTGTACATCTGTTAATTTTTTTCGTCTGTCTTGCAATTCATTAAGTTTAATTTTTTCGCTTTTATACGGCATGATTTTCCACTCCCATGTTTTATACTTTAAAGGGTATAACATTGTTTATTTTATTTAATATTGCACCCTTTAAAGTATAATATTAAATAATTCCGTTCTCTTTAAATTCTTTAATAAGCCCATATCTCTTTGCCATTCTTTCAAAATAACTGCTGAAGTAGGCCAGTTCTCCGTATGAATAACTATGATTGTCAATGTCTAATTGCCATTCCATAGCTTTGTTTCTTATATTCGATTTCGCTTTTTGGTATGAGTTCATTATAAATTCCTCCATTCATATATTTTAATTATTATAACTTAATCTTCATATTCTCTATCAAGTGGGAAGTCATATCTTTCAACAATATCGTCAGTGTAATTAGTATCAGGATTATATACAAGATATGAAAGAATTATTGTTTCATCATTTGTTTCAAAATCTAACCCCCTATAACTTATGTAATTGTATGTAGAATCGGAAGTGCTAAGAATAATTCCATCTCCGTTTTTATCTAAGTTAGTGACTTTTCCAATAACTCTTTCAACAATAGTTATATTTTTTCCTTTGCGATTTTCCAAAACTCTATCTGGTATATCGTCAGTATTGTAAACAGATATATTGTCATATCCCATTTCATTGAGCATGATAATAAAGTTACTTTCAATATCACCATAACTGACAACTATTTTTTCATTACCATCAACTATACAAGCGTTTTGATTATTTACATTCATGTAATTTCCGCAAGCAGCGAAACTAATTACCATAACCATTGACATAAGACAAATAATAATTTTTTTCATAATTAATTCCTCTTTCTTTAATATTCTGAAATGATATAATAATCGCCTATTTTATTGACATATTCGTTTCCGCTAATTTCTTCCAATATCATTTCTTTTTCTGAATAATAATCAATTTCTAAGCAATTAGCAACTTCAAGCCAATTAACAGTTATTTTAAAATTATCCGTACCCATAATGATACCAACTAATTCTGTTATACTGAAACATTCTTTAAAGCATTTAATTAGTATCTGGTATTCTTCCTCTAATGTGTGATTCATTTCTAATGCGTTGTTTTCAAGCATTTCAATACCATAATAGTCCATATATTTTAATTCACTGTCGAATATCTTTACCCTATCAACTTCTTCTCTGTCATATAATTCTTCAATATAAATAATTCCAAACTTAGTTTCAATAGTTTGTAACATTATAAATTCCTCCACTCATCATATTATCTATATCTATGTTTTGATTTAGGTGCGTATGGGGATTTCATGCGTTGTCTGTAATATGCACTTCCAGGTGGGTGTAGATATGAATGAATACTGTGTTGTATTTGATTTCTCTCGTCTTTCCACGCAATGTATCTTTCACATTTCGCATGGCATCTTTCAGTCCTATCAGTACACTGATAACATGGATTGTTCATTAAATTTCCTCCTATTTGCATTGTTATTTTCATCATTGTTATCCAAAATATGTGAATATCTCTTTATTCTTATACTGTGGATATGTTCTTATAATGGTTTTAGTTGTCAACTGCAATTCATTTTTTCCATTGATATGATTATAAAAAATGTGCAAAATCGGTTTGCTATTACCGTGATACCATTTATAAAAATCATTCTCAATTTCTGTCTTTAAATCTTCGCAAGATTGATTGATATTATAATTTTCCTTGTTCACAAAATTATATCCATAAGCATATAACAATGTTAAAAGTTTTCTCATCGTAGGTGTATCGTTCCAGCTAATTAAAATGTCTGTTGTGGGTGTATTCAGCATAAATTGAAGTTTGCTATTGTCTATAGACATAATTAATTCCTCCTATGATTATTATTTATTTTAATTAAAGATTCAAAGATTTTGTAAAGAGTTTTATACTATTTCTTCCATAATCAACTGGTTAATGTTAATTGCTTTCATATTATTTACCTCCTAAAATCATTATTTTATTCCCAAGTTCTATGTACTTCTGCAATCCATTCAATGCCATCGTAATCATCAATTTCCCACTCAACATCATCTGGAATTTCTACAACCTTTAATTCTGCAAGTGAACCACTTGCAATATTACCAAGTGTTTCAACACACTCTACTAACTTAGAATCTGTTCTATTATCATTATACTTATATCCATAACCATCCCAAGTAAGTCCAAGATATTCATATGCTTCTTTAGAAAGTCCAAAACCGCCATAACATTTATTAATTACAATTTTCATATATATTTACCTCTTAAAACCACACTTTTATATGCTTAATCCGTATAAAAGTTTTCATCTAAATCTTTCTTGTACGCATTAAATAACTTGTCATTGTTAAACAATTCTTTCATATAATGTTCATCAAGATATTCAGCATTGACAAATTCTTCATAACACACATACAATTCTCCATCATATCCAAATTCATAGATATAATCGTCAAAAGAATATTCCGTTTCATCTACTAAACCTTCGTAATAATCTTTGATTGCATCCATCTGTCTGTCTGCGGAAATTCTACGCAACCAATCAATTTTATACAATTCATAACCAAGTTCACTAATATTCATATTAAATCCTCCGTTTAAAATCACGCTTTTATTTGCTTACACCATCTGGATATACAAATTAGTATGATTGCTAATATAATATCCATCTTCTCCTGCATCAAAGACAGTTTCGCAATCATCATAGATTATAAGCCCGTGTTCTTCCGCATACTGCTTTTCATCGGCAAGGCTCTGGTTAAAAATTTCCTTTGCTTCTTCCATAGAATGTGCTACACCAAGAATGGTAGTTCCACTTTCATACTCATTTGCCCAATCATTGACAATAACATAATGCTTCATAATTTAACCTCCTTACATTTCCTGTACTTCCATATCATATACTTGTATACTACTTTCCGTTGTCATGTTTTCTGTTGTAAATTCCTTATAGAACCTATCAATAGCTTCTTGTTCTGTTTCGTCATCTTTCATTTCCATATAGAAAGTCATATCTACTTTCAGTTCCTTTACAACTTTTATTTCTCCCATTTCTAAATCCTCCGTATTACCAATTAAAATGCAACTGACTAAATGTTTTTTCCAGTTCGATAGAATTATTACAAACATAATCACCTATCATTTTTCCACCCTTATAGATGTTACCTCTATATTTTCCATCATTCGGATAAAAGGTTACATCAATTTTATCCGCTTCTGTGTGACTATCTTCATACCACATATCAACCTTAATCATTGTAAATCCCTCATTTGTTATCCAATTTATATGCTTACATTTCAATTAAATCTTCGTTTGGATATTCTTCGTAAAATTCCTCTTCGGTAATTTCAAAAATATTTCCTATACCCTCACAATCATTATTTTCCATAGCATCTTCAACAAAGATATTTTCTTTAATAATATGTGTCGGCAATATAGTAATATCTTTATCACTTCTAATAAAGATTACTGCACCACATTCAGGTACATTTTCTTCCGTGTAATAACACAAATCAACCGCATAAATCTTTTTATTCATAATCTTTACTCCTTTAAAATCGTCATTTTATAATCTTAATCAAAAGCCTTTTCTTTGATATACATACCATCCAAAGCAGAATCATCTTCCATACAATCCGTTGCTTCCCAATCGTCCGACCAATTTACTGCATCGGTAGTTTGGTGATTCGCAATACCCATTGCTTCCGCTTCGTTCTCTGCTTCAATAAACATACAACCAGTTCTAACAATCGTTACACAATACTTCATAAATAAATCCTCCACTTAAAATCATCCTTTATAATCCTATACCATAAAATGAATTATTCCAAGCTGTTCCAATTCTTCAAAGGTACAACCTAATTCATTTTCAAGCATTGCTCTCCATTCTTCCTCATCATCGTACTGTTCAAATGTTTCATCGACCAGCAATGAAATTGCATTGTATAATAATGTCTTTAATCTTTCTTCCATAATAATTTACCTCTCTATAAAATTACATTTTTATTCTATCTTTGTATCTATCAAAAGCCTTTGTAATATAATCTTCTCCATTAA
>JAQXMG010000063.1 GCA_029012525.1 bacterium | reverse complement strand
ATATGTATTTATATCAAGAAAATATTGACGAAGCAATTTATGATAGATTGATAAAAAAAGTAAATGAAAGAATTGATATATCTTATAAATATATAAAATTAAGAAAAAAAGTTCTAAACTTAGATGAACTTCATATGTATGATATCTATGTACCACTTGTTTATCATGATAAAAAATATACATTTGAATCTGCTATTGAAATTGTAAAAAAAGCTTTAGCACCACTTGGTGATAATTATATTAAAGATTTAACAGAAATAATTAATAGTAATTGTATCGATGTATACCATAATAGAAATAAACAAACTGGAGCTTATTCTTGGGGCAGTTATGATACACTTCCTTATGTTTTATTAAACTTTGAAGGAACATTTAACGATGTATCAACAATAGCTCATGAATTAGGTCATTCTATGCATAGTTATTATTCTAAAAAGAATAATCCTTATCAAACTTCATCATATACTATCTTTTTAGCAGAAATAGCATCAACAGTAAATGAAATACTTTTAAATAAATATATGTATAATAATTCAACTACAAAAGAAGAAAAACTATATTATTTAAATAATTTACTTGAAATGCTAAGAACAACTTTAATCAGACAGACAATGTTTGCAGAGTTTGAAAAGACACTTTATGATAAAGAACAAAATGGAACTATTCTAACTGAAGAAGAAATAAGCAATACTTATTTAGAATTAAATAAAAAATACTATGGAAATGATATTATAAGTGATGAAGAAATAAGATTAGAATGGGCAAGAATTTCACATTTTTATAAAGGATTTTATGTTTATAAATATGCAACAGGAATATCAATTGCTTGTAAAATTGTAAGTGATATTTTAGAAAATAAAGAGGGAGCATTAGAAAACTATATGAAACTACTAAAAAGTGGAGGAAGTGATTATTCACTTAATCTATTAAAACTTGCAAATGTTGATATAGCAAATGATGATACAATTGATAAGGCTCTTGATTTATTTGATGAAACAATTGAAGAATTTAAAAATATTTTCTAAAACAAAGGAGTAGTATATGACAAAAAAAGATTATTATGAGGTATTAGGTGTAGAAAAGTCTGCATCTAATGATGAAATAAAGCTTGCTTTTAGACGTCTTGCAAAAAAATATCACCCCGATATAAATAAAGAACCAGGGGCAGAAGAAAAATTTAAAGAAATTCAAGAAGCTTATGCAGTTTTATCAGATGAAAATAGAAGAAAACAATCCGATAAATATGGTCATGCTGCATTTGATGACAATAACGCATCAAGTGGAATGGGTGGATTTAACTTTAATGGTTTTGATTTTTCTTCAATTTTTGAAGATTTAATGAGAGATGATAATGATTTTGCTTCATTTTCTTTTGGAGGATCTAATTTTGGAAGGAGAAATACTAAAAGAAAAGGCAATGATAGTTTAGCTACAATGAATATTACATTTATGGAAGCTGTTTTAGGTTGTAAAAAAGACATTGAAATAACTACTATGGAAGAATGCAACTCTTGTCATGGTGACGGAGGCTTTGATTCTAAAACATGCCCTGAATGTCATGGTAGTGGTCAAATAACCGGAGAACAAAGAACTATATTTGGTAGTTTTTTAACAAGAACTACTTGTAGTAAATGTGAAGGAACTGGTAAAGTTTACCAAAGAGTATGCAGTAAATGTCATGGTAAAGGTCGTGTTAGAACAACCAAAGAAGTAACTGTAACAGTACCTGAAGGAGTAAATACTGGAAATAGAGTAAGACTAAAAGGCTATGGAGAAGTAGGAGACGTAGGTTGTGAAAATGGTGATTTATATATTGAATTTGTTGTAAAACCACATGACTTTTATGAAAGAAGAGGAAACGATATTTATTTAAAATTACCAATTACTATAACTGAAGCAATATTTGGTTGTAAAAAAGATATTAAAACACCATATGGTGTTGTAACTTTAACAGTACCTGAAGGATCAAAAACAAATGACAAACATAGAATTAAAGGAAAAGGTGTTAAAGATCCAAATTACGATGTAAAAGGAGACTTCTATATTATAATTGATGTAGTAATGCCTAAAAAATTATCAAAAGAACAAAAGAAATTATTTGAAGAATTGGCAAAAACTGAACTTTCTTCAAAAGAAATAGATAAATTTGAAAAATTTGTTAAAGAATAGATAACAGGAATTTATTTCTTGTTATTTTTTTGTAAAAAAAAGAAAAAAAACAGTAAATATGTTTGCAGATAAATCTATTATATGTTATTATTAAATTGAATTATAGGACAGGTGATAAAAGTGAATTTGGAAAAAACTAAAAATAATCATGATAAAGGGTACACCTTAGTTGAATTAATGGCAGTTTTAATAATAATTGGAATTCTTACAACTTTAATTGTAGCATCAATTGGAAGGTATAAAGAAAGGGCATCAGAAGAATATATTAATTCTTTAGAAGATCAAATGGAATTGGCAGCAAAATCATATTATTCAGATCATCCAGAAGAACTTCCAAGAGGACAAATTGTAGGAGATGAAAAAATTAATTCAACAAAAATTATGGCATCAACTTTAGCAGATGCTGGATATTTTACCAATGAATTAGTAGATGAACAAGGTAATAGTTGTGAAGAAAAAAGTTATGCTATTACCAATAATATTAATAATAAAATATCTTATGATGTTTGTTTGATTTGCAATGGTAAGGTACTAAACGAATCAGCATATTGTAAATTATTAGGTTTTGAACCAGTAAATAGTACTCCATATTGTTCTCTTTCTTCAAGTGAACAAAATCATATGAAAAAGTTAACAATATACACAAATAAAAATGGAACAGTAACATCTGATCAAGGAGTTAATCCAGCAACAGATGGTAGTTATTATGTTTATAAACCTGGATATTATACTTTTAAATTTACAACCAAAGATGAAGATGGTAATGAAGAATATGCAACATGTGGTATACCAGTTTATTTTGAAGAAGATAAGAAAGACCCAACATGTACTGCTAGTTGTAATTGTGATAATAATTCTTGTAGTTGTTACGCTAATTGGGAAGATGAAGTATCATTAGCAAGTGTTACTGATTCAACAGGAAGAACTATACAAAATTATTCTTGTAAAAATGGTGAAGATATAACAAAAGATAATAATAGTCCACTTAATTCTTCTAACGTTCAAACAACAATAACTAAAACAACAAGTTCTCAAACTTATACTGTTACTGTAACAGATTGTAGTGGTAATACTAATACATGTAGTACAACAATACCAGCTAAAACAACAACACCAAGTACTCCACAAGGCGGTTCAGATACATGTGTTGGATCTTCTTGTAATACATGTGATTGCGAGGGATATGATGTTGATGAATGTACTTATTGTTATTGTACATCTTCATGTAGATTAAGATGTAGAACTATTTCAGGTTGTAGTACAACACCTGATCCTGAGCCATCAAACCCAACAACTCCAACTATACCAACGACTCCAACAAAACCACCAGTAGTAGAAGAGGAAAATCCAAATACAGGATGTTTCTTAAATGGAACAAAAATACATACAAAAAATGGATTAAAAAATATTGAAGACATAAAAGTAGGAGATTATGTATTGTCATATAATGAAGAAACAAAACAAACTGAGTATAATAGAGTTTATGATACATACATTCATACAAAAAATAATGAAGAATTATATGAACTAACAATAAATGGAAAAATACTAAAAGTAACTGCAGCTCATAGATTCTATGTAAAGGAAAAAGGAACAACAGAATTTGTATGGGAAGAAGCAAAAGGATTAAAAGTAGGAGATATATTGCTTGATAGTAATAATAAGGAACAAAAAATAACAAACATAAATCATTATATTCACTTTGGAACAGTATATAATTTTGCAGTAGAAAATAATCATAATTACTATGTTACTGAAAACGGATATTTAGTTCATAATAAACCAAGTTTAGGTGGAGGAAGTTGTAGTGGAACTTCAATTTCTAATCCAAATGCTTCTTTATGTAATTAATAAATATATTTACAAAAAGGATACAATTTTGTATCTTTTTTGTTTGCTAAAATATAAATTGTATTATATAATATAATTTATAGGATAGGTGAGGAAAATGAATGATAAAAAAAATAAAAAAGGTTTTACTTTAGTTGAAGTATTATCAGTTTTAATAATAATGGGAATACTTGCAACTTTAATAGTGGCATCGATTGGAAAATATAAAGAAAGAGCTGCAGATGAATATATTAATTCATTGGAAGGACAAATGGAATTAGCAGCAAAATCATATTATTCAGATCATCCAAATGAACTTCCAAGAGGACAAATTGAAAATGGAGAAAAAATTTATAGTACGAAAATTATGGCTTCAACTTTAGCAGATGCTGGATATTTTACCAATGAATTAGTAGATCAAAATGGTAATAGTTGTGAAGACCAAAGTTATGCAATTGCTAATAATATTAACAGTAAAATATCATATGATGTGTGTTTGATTTGTAATGGAAAAGTTTTAAATGAATCAGCATATTGTAAGTTATCAGGTTTTGAAGTTACAAATACTTTACCATATTGCTCAGTTCAAGTAGAAAATATGCAACATAATGTGAAAAAATTAACAGTATATACAAATAAAACAAATCCAGTTATATCTCATGATATTACAGCTGCAAGTGATGGCAATTATTATGTATACAAGCCTGGAACATATAGATTTACAGTTGAGAATAATGAAGGATTAACAGCAGATTGTCAAACTACTGTTTATATGGAAGAAGATAAAGTAAAACCAAGTTGTAATGCTACCGTTGTTAGCACAACAAACACAACTTATACAGTTAATTTTTCTTTCTCTGACAATATTTCATTAAAAAGTGTTACCAATCCTAAAACAGGTGGTAAATTAAATGATTATATGTGCTCTTATGGAAATATTGTAGATAATGGTTATACTGGAAATATTGTTATTGATCGTGGTACTAGTGATAAAACATATACTATGACAGTAACAGATTGTAATAATAATACTTATTCTTGTAGCGTTAATGTTCCTAAGAAAGTAACATCATCAGGTGGTAGTAGTAGTGGTGGAGAAATCTGTATAGGTTCAGCTTGTGATAATGATTGTAATTGCGAAGATTATTGGGATCATGAAAATTGTGTAGCATATATTTGTAATCCAAGAACTTGCAAACGTTCAACTCAAACTATAAATAATTGTACTCCAAGTGGTGGAGATAGTGGTGGAGGTAGTTCATCTTGTAAGAAAGTATGTACTCCAGGTGCTTCATCAGATTATGATAGTTCAACATGTAGGTATTATCAATGTAGTAGTGATGGATGTAGTGGTTATTGGCTTAAAATTCCTGGATGTACTGCAGAAGAAAATCCAGGTACAGGATGTTTCTTAAGTGGAACAAAAATACATACAAAAAATGGATTAAAAAATATTGAAGACATAAAAGTAGGAGATTATGTATTATCATATAATAAAGAAACAAAACAAACTGAGTATAATAGGGTTTATGATACATACATTCATACAAAAAATAATGAAGAATTATTTGAATTAACAATAAATGGAAAAGTACTAAAAGTAACCGCAGCTCATAGATTCTATGTAAAGGAAAAAGGAACAACAGAATTTATATGGAAAGAAGCAAAAGAATTAAAAGTAGGAGATATATTGCTTGATAGTAATAATAAGGAACAAAAAATAACAAACATAAATTATTATCTTCACTTTGGAACCGTATATAATTTTGCAGTAGAAAATAATCATAATTATTATGTTACAGAAAATGGATATTTAGTTCATAATGATAAATGTGGTCCAAAACCTGCAAGTGGTAAATGTCCAAGTGGAACATATGCTTCAGGATCTAAGTGTTGTATTCCCGATTAATTAATATAAAAGTAAGTGTACATCAAGTGTACACTTTTTTCTTTACTTTCATTTTTATCTATTTTATAATTATCTTATAAGGTAGAGTGATTTTAATGAATAAAAAAGGATTTACGATAGTTGAATTAATGGCAGTCTTGATAATAATTGCTATACTTGCAACATTAGTTATTGGTGGTGTTACAAGATATGTTAATAAAGGAAAAGATAGTTACTATGATTCACTAAAAAATCAAATTTCTCTAGCAGGAAAAAGTTATTATTCTGATAATTTGAATGAAAGACCAACAGGTCAAATAAATGAAAATGGAGATAATGTTATTGGAGCTAAACTATATGTTGATGATTTATTAGATGAAAACTATTTAGTTAACGATGTTGTCGGTGCTAATAATGAAGATTGTAGTGAAAGTTATTTAGTTGTAAGATTAATTGATGGTTCATATAAATATGATGTTTGCTTAATATGTGATGGTATTGCCTATGATGATAAGGAAACTGGCATTTGTGAAATAGATGATAGTGAACTAGTAATAGAAAATAGTAATAATATAATTATAGATGTTGAAGATACAAATGTTCCAACGTGTGATATTGATGTTTATAAAAATACTACTTCAGATAGTATAACATTAGAAATAAAAACTACTAGTAGAAGTTTAGTATCAAGTCCTTATTCATTCGATGGGGTAAATTATACAACCACTAATACTAAAGAAATAACAACAAATGGTACATATACTGCTTATGTCAAAGGAAAATATGGTACTGGAACTTGCTCTGTTGCTATTACTGATTTGGATAGTGAAGGTCCAACGATTGCAATTTCTAAAACTGGAGGGGTTGGAACAGCTACAATTTCAGCTACTATAAGTGATCCATCTGGTGTTGAATCATATGCTATAACAACAAGTACTACAACGCCAACAGCTTGGACAAATGTTTCAAATAGTCCTACTTCAACTACAAAATCATTTACTAAAACAAGTGCTGGGACATATTATATACATGCCAAAGATACTGCAGGAAATACTAGTTATGTTGATGTTACTTTATCTTTATCTGGAAACAGCAGTTGTGGTTGTCAAACTGCCGCAACTTGTTGTTGGCCTGTTACAGTTATTGTTGTTGGTGGTGATGGAGGTAGTTATAAGGATACAAGATGTGGCGCTAATGAAAAAAAATGTGGATGTGCCACATATAATTCTTGTTATTTATCATAAAAGTTAGGAAATATTTTCTAACTTTTTTAAATGCTTAATATATTTATTTTTATTAGTTTTTATGTTATTATATAGTTATTCTGAGGTGAGGTTATGCAAGAAATTATAAATTCTTTAGGAGAAAATACAATATTAATAATATTTGGTGTTATTGTTCTTGTAATTGTTGCACTTTTTATAATATTGCTAATTGAAAGAAAAAATAAATTAAATTATTTAAAAGAATTTGAGAAAATAGAAGAATATGAAGAAAAAGTTCCTGAAAATATAGAAGTTAATAATAAAACGGATGAAGTAGAAAATAACTCATCAGTAGAGGGAAATCAAGTTATTTATGAAGAAAGAATAAATAAAACAGATGCTAAAAAAGCAATTGAAGAAGCTGCAAAAAAGCTTGTTTATGAAGAACAAGACATAATTGGACAAACATTTTTTGAAAAACAACAAGAAGAAAATTCCATTATTAGTTATGATGAATTGATGAGTAAAAATATTGATGTTGATTTAGAAAATGAAAAAGTTTTAGAAGACGAAGGAAATGAACCGATAACAATTGATGAATTATATAGTATGCAAAAAGAAAATGAATCTGATGAAAAGATAAAAGAAGAAAAAGAAGCCTTATCTGAAAATCAAACTAAAGAAGATGAAATGATTTATTACGTTAATAGCGAATCTAAGAAGTTTAAAAATTCAGAAGTAATATCTCCTGTTTTTGGAATAAAAAGAGATGTTATCTA
>JAQXMG010000062.1 GCA_029012525.1 bacterium | reverse complement strand
CATCATCGGTTGTTCCATAACTAATCAACTTTTTAATACCAAGTTTTTCTATTTCAATATAACCTACATAAGGCTTTGTTCAAATACGTTCTTCTTGTGATGTTTTATTTTCTTTTGTTTCTTCTTCACTTATTTTTAGTTCTTCTATTTTTTCTATTTCTATATTTTCCACTTTTTTTATAGTAAATATTTTATATATCTCATAACAAGAAATAGTTAAGAATAAGACAAGTAAAAACAAAATAATTTTATTTTTCATGATTTTTTAAATTTATTATTCTAGTTAAAATAAGTAGAGCAAAAGATATAATAATTATTGTTAAATAATCATAAGAAACAAAAGTATTAGGCATTTCTATTTTTTCATTCTCCATTGTTACTTCTACAATTTCTTGATCATCTATTATTGAGAAAGTAATAGGTTCTTTATTTAATATATAACCATATGGAGCACTTACTTCTTCAATTTTATAAGAACCTGCGGTAATATTTTCTAATATTATTAGACCTAACTCATCAGTTTTTCCTAAAAATAACACTTCATCAGTATCTAAATAAGTTACTTTAATTAAGGCATCATTTAATGGTTCTTTACTTTTACTATCAACTTTTAAAAATTTTAAAGTACCTGTATTTCTTTCATTAGTTATACTAAGTTTTATAAATTCCCCATTATCTTTTACTTCAAAATATACTTTTTCATCATTCAATTTATAATATTTAGCTGCTTCTTTTTCTTTTAGATAATACTTTCCAATTTCTAAGTTTTCTACTAATAAAACACCTAAAGAATCTGTCTTACCTTCATAAACTAATTTGTCATCAATTGTATATATTTCAAAAGTTGTATCCTTTATTGGATTATTTGATGAATAATCAAGTTTTGTTATTTGTAAAGATGATTTTTTTATATTTTTAAGTTCATATCTATATTCTTTTTCTTCAGTAATTGAAACATAAAAATCATCAACATAAGAATAACCTTCACTTCCTTTTACTTGTTTTACTAAATAAGTTCCATAGTCTAAAGTTGTTTTAGCAATACCATTTTTATCAGTTGTAATTGTATTAATTAAAATATCATCTTTATAGATTTCAAATTTTGCATCAGTTTCTTTTATAAATTCTTCAGATAAACTACCTTTATATTTTTCTAAAATAAGTTCCCCTTTTATTTTGGTATTTGGTATAACTATAGATATTTCTCTGTTGTTATCATCGATACTAAATTCATATTTTTGACTATTTAATTTATATGATAAAGAAGAAGAAATTTCTTTTAAATAATAATTGCCAAAAGGAAGTTCAATTGTTTCTTTTTCATGATTTATTTGTATTTCTTTTATTAAATTATCATTACAATCATAAAGATTAAATAAAGTTCCATTTAAATTTTCATTGTACTTTTCATCTTCACTATCAACTTTTAAAATTGTTAAATCTCCACTTGTAATTTTTAAATTTATGGTAAAACTTGGATTATCAACATTACCACGAGTTACAACATTTTGAACAGTACTACTTTTAAATAATCTAAAATCATAATTTGTTTTAGGCTTAGTAAATGTTATTTTTGCTTCACCATCTTTTAATGCTGTTATGAACAAGGTATTATCTTTTATTTCTAGTTTTACAATATCATTACTTGAATAATTAAAACTACTTAATACGTTATTAGTATCAATAAGTTCTAAAACTTCACCTTGTTTCAAATTAAAAGAATTATTGGCAAAGCTTGGTAATTTATTATGATTACTAATTAAAGTTTCTAATTCATTTACTTCTTTTTTATATAAATTATAATCTATATTGCCATATCTTGATGTTTTAAATACATAAGTAACATCAGGTCTTACTGTACCCCAAATTAAAGTTTGAGTTATGCCATACCATTTTTTTGAAGTATGATCTACTTTGTTATCTTTATAGCCATAACCATAATAAGCAAGTAAACTTACTCTATCATAATTTTTATCAGTCAAACGACATTGTTTTATAATAGTTGTTTTTCCTTCATAAATGGTATGTGAATTATAAGTTGCTTCACTATATAATGGCATTTTAACTTCTGGTTCAATGCAATAATATACTTCATTGTCAGCACTTGATTTTACTAAAATACCATTATAATCAAGAGAATGATATCTTTCATCACTAGCAAAAACATTAACCTGAGCTTCTTGATAATACTGCTCATAAATTTTACCACTATTTGTTAAAGCATTTACTTTAACTGCATATATTGCAACTAATGCAATAAAAAAATAAATTAATTTTTTCATATTTTTTTCACCTCGGCAAAATAAATTAACATATGAAAAAATATCTTGCAAATTTATAAAATATAAAAATTAACTAAAAAATTGCTTAAAAAAATAAAATTTCCCTAGAGAAAAAATTAAAATTCAAGCCAAAAAGTGCTTGAAATTTTAAAAATCACCCTTTTTTTCATAAAATTTAAAAATTTTCCGACAAATTAAAACATTATTCGACACATTTTCAATAAATTTTTGTACAAAAAATGTGTTATTCTTATAAACTAAGTTTAACACATATTATTTTTATTTATCATAAACTGCAATAAAATGCAT
>JAQXMG010000061.1 GCA_029012525.1 bacterium | reverse complement strand
TGAAGTTGTAAGATAAATGTAGACATAAAAAAAGTGTCTACATTTTTTGTTATAATAAAATAAAGGAGATGATTATATGCCAAGTGGTAGACCAAAAGGCGGTACAAATAAATACTGGTTACCAGAGGAAAAAGAAAAGATAGTCTTATATCATATAGAAAATGAAATTGGTATGGATAAATGTGCAAAAAAATTTGGTATTTCTAGAGCGCAAATGTTTAATTGGGTTTCTTCATATAGAAATAAAGGAATAGAAGGTTTAAAAAACAAAAAGAAACCAGGTAATCCATTAAGTAAATATTCAAGTAAAAAGAATTTATCTGAAATGGAAAAACTTCAATATGAAAACATGAAATTAAGAATTGAGAATGAACGATTAAAAAAAGGATACCTAGTGAAAGGAGATGGTTCAATTGTAGCATTCAAGAAATAAAACAAAAAGAATTTGAAATCGTAGAAATATTAAGTAAAGAATATTCAGTTAAATCATTATGTGAAGTAATGAATATATCAAGAAGTGGCTATTATAAATGGTTAAAAAGCAAGGAAATATTAAATAAATATGAAATAAACCGTAGAGATTTAGAACCATTAATTAGGGATATTCATAAAAGAAAACCAAGTTATGGTTATCATAGAATAAATTACCTTATTCGTAAAGAAACCGGTTGGGTTGTATCTGATAATTTAGTTCATAAAGTTTGCAAAATATTAAAAATAAGAAGTAAAGCAAGACACTATTCAATTTATAAGAAACCTGGAGAAGAATCTGTTAAATATCCAAATCTTATTAATAATAATTGGAATACTACGAGACCATTAGAGAAAATAACATCAGATACAACAATGATTTGGTTTAAAAAGCAAAGATATGATTGGACATATTATGTTGATGCATTTGATGATTCAATAATAGGTTCAGATGTTAAACCTTTTTATCATGGAGTTAGTATAACTAACCATAGATTAGCTTTAGAGGATATGTTAAAAAGTAAAATAAAAAGAGGATATAAAAGCCAAGAAACTATTTTTCACTCAGATCAAGGCGCAATATATTCCTCAGTGGCATTTAATAATGCACATAAAAATTATAACATAACTAGGTCTATGTCGAGAATAGGAACTCCAACAGATAATCCTATAATTGAATCTAAAAATGGATGGTTAAAGAAAGAAATATATATTGATTTTAATCAAGATGATTATGATACTGTTGAAGACTATATAAATGCGATAATATATGACCATAATTATTTAAGACCAAGTTATGCACTAAATTATAAAACCCCAATTGAATATAGAACTCAACTAGGGTTTCAATAATACTTTTTAATTGTCTACTTTTTATTGACAACTTCACTATTTTTTTATTTCACTTTTTTCTTTTTTAGACCTTATTAATTCTAATTTTTTATCAGATATTATACTTGTTCTAAGTACTATCCAAATAATTAGGCACAAAATAGTTAAGTAAATATATTTCCCTAAAACTTTGTCATTTAAAGTATAGATAATTGATGCTACTGCAAAAAGCAAATTCATCCCATAAATAGCTAAAACTGTATTTCTATGTGACAAACCCATATTTAATAATTGATGATGTAGATGACATTTGTCTGGTAAATATATTTTTTGATGTTTTAATAATCTTCTTATTATTGCAAATAAAGTATCAAGAATTGGAATTCCAAGAATTAGAATTGGAACAAAAAACGAAATAAACGCTGTTGTTTTGAATCCTAAAAGACATATTACTGCAATCATAAATCCTTGGAACATGCTTCCTGAGTCACCTGAAAATATCTTTGCGGGATAAAAATTATGATATAAAAATCCTAAAGTAGAACCAAGCATTATAAATGCTAAAGTAATGCTTAAACTATGTACTCCACCTTTTATAAAAGCAATAATTCCAATTGTTAAATAAAATATAGCACAAGTCCCACTTGATAGTCCATCTAATCCATCAATTAAATTGATAATGTTAATACATGATACTACAAATAAAATAGTAATAGGATATGCAAATATACCAAATTCTATATTAAACCCAAAGATTGTAATATTGCTTAATAAGATATTACCATAGAATATAAGAACACAAGTTGCTAAAATCTGTCCTAAAAATTTTGTTTTAGCTCCAAGAGGTTTAATATCATCTATAACTCCAACTAATATAATTAAAAAGCTACCTATAAGTATAGAATTCATTTGAACACTTTGAATCCCAAATAACATATATCCAAATAAAAATCCTAAAAATATTCCCAGTCCCCCTAGACGTGGCATTGGTTTGGTATGAACTTTTCTTTCATTTGGAATGTCTAAAGCTTTAATATGAAAAGCTATTTTCTTTATATAAAATGTACATATTAAGGTAAATATTAAACATGTAAATATAATAAGTAAAATATGTGTAATATTACCTAAATCAATATTTTTAACCATTTTTACCACCGATTAAATTATAACAAATTATTTATAATTAATCAATGTAATGTAATTTATCTAATAAAACCCCTGTTCCATTTGCTACACAAGTTAAAGGATCCTCAGCAGTAAAAACTGGAACTTCTAGTTTTTCCTCTAAATACTCTGGTAAATTTTTAAGAAGTGCTCCTCCACCTGTTAAAACAATACCTTTTTCAATAATATCTGCGGATAATTCAGGTGGCGTTTGTTCCAAAACTTGTTTTATCATTTTAGTTATTTTTTCAACGCTCGATTTTAATGCTTCAGCAATTTCATCACTTGAAATTGTAATAGTTTTAGGTAACCCTCCTACTAAATCTCTTCCTCTTACATCCATCTTTTCTTTTTTATTTTCTTTGTTTTTTTCTTTATTATTATCTTTGTAACTTATATTACCAATCGTTTTTTTGATTTTTTCTGCTGTTTTTTCACCTATTAAAAGTTTATATTTATCTTTTATATAATTTATAATATCTGCATCAAAGGTATTTCCTGCGGTTTTAATTGAGGCACTTGTTACAATATTACCAAGGGATAAAACTGCAATATCAGTTGTACCACCCCCGATATCTACAACCATATTAGCAACAGGTTTTGATATATCAAGTCCTGCTCCTATTGCTGCCACTTTTGGTTCTTCTTCTACAAATACTCTTTTAGCTCCAGTTCTAGCTGCAGCATCTGCAATAGCACTTTTTTCTACTTCAGTTATATTTGAAGGACAGCATATCAATATTCTAGGTTTAAAAAAACTTCCTTTAATATTAATTTTTCTTAGTAAATAATCAAGAAGCATACCTGTTGTTTCAAAATCTGCAATAACACCATCTTTCATTGGCTTTATTACTTTAATTTTTCCCGGTGTTCTTCCTAACATTTCATCAGCATCACGTCCAAAGGCAATAGGACGTTTTGTATCTTCGTCTATTACAACAACACTTGGTTCATTTAGAACAATTCCCTCACCTTTTACATAAACTAATATATTTACAGTACCAAGGTCAATTCCAATATCTTTTCTAAACATAATTAATCTCCAATTGTTTTACCATAGTAGTCTTCTGGATTGACATAAGAATTTTTATAAACCAGTTCAAAATGTAAATAACTTCCTTCTTCATTTTCCATGTTATTTTTTCCACTAGTTCCAATAATATCACCCTGACTTACTTTATCATTAATGGAAACATCTGCTGAAGATAGATTCTGATAAACACTTATTAGTTCTTCATTATGTCTTATAACAACAGTTTTACCAACAATATCATCTTCTTTTACATCAATTACTTCACCATCTAAAACTGATAAACAATTAAATATGTTTTCTGCTTTATAAGTTATTCCAGCATTTTGAATATAAGTACCATTGTAATAAATAAGTGCTTTTTCTTGATTACTAGAATCATCCTTATAATCATAGTAATTTCTTAATACCTCTACTGTATTATCAGTGAAAGGCTTAATTAATGTCTTACTTACTGTACTTATAACAGGAATACTATTATCAGGTAAAACTTCATAAGATACATAAGTATAATCCTTTTCTGCAATATTTTCTGCTATCTTAAGAGAATTTGATAGTAAAAAAGTAAATAATCCAAACAACATAACAAGCATTACATAAATTGTTGGAAGTACAAATGGTTTAAATCTTTTTTTAGTCATATAAAATCACCTCATTAAAAGTTTTTACAATTAATGAGGTTTTTATTCAAATAATTTATATTTATTTAATTAAAATATATAAGTGTTGAAAAATCATATATTAAATTTGTTATTAAATATACCATAGAAAAAGCAAGTAAAAAGTAAAATAATCTAGCTTGAAACACTTTATTTTTTTTAAAAATAACATTTATATTTATAGAATCAAACGCTATAATTACAAAGACTGTTACTAAAATATAAATATATATTTTTAGATTCATTGATTATTTATTCCTTTTTTCAATTTGTTCAAGTTGTTTTATTCTACTTGTATATGGTTCTTCATTAAAAAATTCTTCTTTTAAAAATTTCTTTACAATTAATTTAGCTTTATAGCTATTCATCTTACCACTTAAAGCTATTACATTACAATTATTATGCTCTTTACATAATTGTGCTTCTTTTATTGAGTTTACCTTTCCACAATAAATACCATTTACTTTATTACAAGCAATTGCCATTCCAATTCCTGTTCCGCAAATAGCTATACCATATGTTACTTCTTCTTCTTTAATTTTTTTGCAAAGAGATTCTGCAAGTAAAGGGTAATCCACTCTATCAAAATTATTTGTGCCTAAATCAACTACCTCATATCCCTTTTCTTGTAAATATAATTTCAATATTTCTTTTAATTTATAACCACGATGATCTGCTACTAATCCTATTTTCATAATTATTTCTCCAATCTTTTTAATATAGTACTATTATAAAACAAATAATAAAAAAAAGAAACTATTGTCTCTTATTTTAATCCATATTTCTTATTGAATTTTTCTACATTACCAGTAGCATTCTTTGTACTTTGTTTTCCTGTATAAAATGGATGGCATTTAGAACAAATATCTAAATGAACTTCATCTTTAAGTGATTTTGCAACAAATTCATTACCACAAGTACAAATAAATTTTGTATCTTTATATTCTTTGTGTATTCCTTTTTTCATTTTTTAATTCCTTTCCGCCATGACATCTTTGTCATAGATAATAAATTTCTTAAGTATTGTATCAAATTTTTATAAGTTTTGCAAGACTTATTAACAAAAATGTTAATAATTATGTGATTTTTTATCTTTTATAAATCAAATAATCCATTATTAATATATATAGATACTATTTCCTTCTTTGTTTTAGAACTATTTAAATAGTTATTAAAATCTACATATTTAATATCATCATCTAAAATAGATTTTAAACTGTTGTTAAAATATTTAACAAAACTATTATCAATATCTTTATTATAAATACCCATGACTATTATTTTACCTCTAGCATACTTTTTAACTTGATTCAAAAGTTCTTGATAAGAATCTAACAATTTATCTATTTCATTATAACTATTCAATATATTATTACTATTATATATTATATTTTTCATATCAGTTTCACCTATACTTATTAATAATATATCTGATTTAGATAATTTTGTTTTTAAATTGTCTTTATTATTGTATATATCACTTGTTAATTTTAATATTAAAGAATCTTCATCAATTATAGATGAAAAACTATCTATATTTTTTAGATCTTCATTAGTTATCTCATAATCTCCTATAGATAAAAAATCAATTTTTTTATTATTAAACATTTTATATATTATAAAAATGGAAACTAAAAGAATTAACAAAAAAATAATTTTTTTCATAAATATCACCAAAATAAAAAGAGCTTTATACTCTATTTTATTTCTTCTATTTCTATTTTAGCACCAACATTTGATAATTTTTCAATGATTTCATCATATCCTCTTAAAATATGTTCAACTTCGTTTATAGTTGTTTTTCCACTTGCAATTAAACCCGCAACAATCATAGAAGCTCCTCCTCTTAAATCTGTTGCTACAACTTCTTGACCTACCAAAGAAGTTTTACCATTTATTATTGCTTTTTTATCTGCAACCTTTATTTTGGCACCCATTTTATTTAAATAAGGAACGTGCATAAATCTATTTTCCCAAATTTTTTCTTCTATAGTTGATGTTCCTTCACATTGTGTTAATAAAACTGAAAAAGGTTGCTGTAAGTCTGTTGGAAAACCTGGATAATAATAAGTTATAATATCATTACTTTTTAAGTTATCATTCTTATTACAAATAATTGATTCCTGTTCAATCTTGATATCAGCACCACACTCTAATAATTTTTCCGTTAGAGCTTTCAAATGACTTGGTATAATATTATCTACTTTCAAATTTTTTCCTAAAAGTGAACCAATTATAATATAAGTTCCTGCTTCAATACGATCTGGTATTACAAATGAATAACCTTTTGATAAGTTTTCAACACCAGTTATTTTTATTGTGTCTGTTCCTGCTCCTGATATTTTAGCACCCATACTATTTAAAAGTTCTGCAACATTAATTATTTCAGGTTCTTTGGCAGCATTTGAAATAATTGTTACTCCTTCTGCTTTTGTTGCAGCAATCATAAGATTAATTGTCGCACCAACACTAGCTACTGGCAATTTAAGACTTGTTCCAACAAGTTTTTCTGCCGTTATTTCATATTTATCTCCAACTGCATTTACAGTTGCTCCTAATTTTTCAAATCCTTCTAAATGAATGTCTATTGGTCTTTTCCCAATATTACATCCTCCTGGAAAATACATTACTACTTTTTTATATCTTGCAAGTAAAGCTCCCATAAAATAATAAGAAGCACGTAATTTTTTGGCTATCTCCTCAGGTATTTCTTTATTTTCCATATTTTTAGCATTTATAATCATTGACTCTGTATTTCTCTTTACATCAACATTTAAGTATTTTAAGATTTCTTCTAAAGAATCAATATCAGAGATTTCTGGAATATTACAAAGTGTAACATCATCATCTGCAAGTATTGCTGCTGGAATTAATGCAACCGCAGCATTTTTGGCACCACTTATTCTAATTGTTCCAGAAAGAGTTTTGCCTCCTTCAATTTTTATTTGTTTCATACCTCTTTATACTTCCTTCCCATAGTTTATTTCTAGTGTAATATATGAAATAAACTAATATCACGTTCTTTTTTTATCATATTATTTTTACGTTTAACTGTCAATTAAAACATATCTATTAATTCTGTTAAATTATTTATAACAGGAAATTCACAAGACTCTTCATATTGCGAAAATTTAACGCCTATTCCACCTTCACTTACCCATTCCCTTAAATTTCCTGAATAATCATCAACTAAAATGGAATCTCTAGTGTGAACCATTTTTGTTTTTGAAATCTTTTTAGGACAAGGTATTATGGTTATATCATCAAAATATTTTTTTAAATAATTAATCTTTAATATTGCTTCTTTCATACTATTAACATGAGTTAAAATGGCAAGATTAAATTTATTACTTTCAATTATTTTTTTTATAGAATTAATACTATCACATAAAATATTTTCATCTTTTACTATATTTTCCCAAGGATAATTACTAAAATATTTTTCTTGTTCTTCGTATGGCTTATCTTTACCTATATAAGTTTTCTTATCATATAGAATTGTTATTGTATCAAGAATTACTCCATCAAAATCTATATATAAATTTTTCATAAACTACCACCAATTAAAGTATACATTAAAACTGTAATATTTACAAAGAAAATAATAAAAAAAAACTATTAAAAGTTAATTTATAACCTTTAATAGTTTTGGTTTTTATATTTCCCTTTTTACACCTGTATATTTATATCCTTGGCTAAGTAAATATTTATCATTTTCACTAGTAGACCAAATTTGTGAAGTATATGCTTCTTTAATTAAAGTTCTAGTTTTTGTATGATAATAATATTCATAAGTTATAGTTTCAATTTGATTTTTGTTATATCCAATTAAAGTTGATTTTGTTCCATATACTGGAATACTTACTGTCTTAACATTACATTTTGCAGATAATTCACCCTCAGTTTCTGTTTTTGCAGTTACTTTTCTTGTATAAACATCAACTATATAAACTGGTTTTGAAGTACAAGTATTTTTACATACTGCGTAATTAATACCCTTGAACTCATATTTTGTTGTTGCAGTATCATTTGGAATACTTGATACATTTGTTAATTTATGACTATAAACAAACTCAGTTGTTTCATATGTTGTACTTGTAGAGCCATCTCTAAAATATGTATATCCATCACAAACATAGTCATTATAAGTTCCAATTTTAACATATTTAACTTGCCAAATTGGACTATTTTTATCAACTTCATATGTTGTTTTAGTTATCTTTTTAGCACCATTTTTTTCATTCCATACAAGTTCTTGTTGGCCCCAAGTGATATTATCATTTTCTGTATATACTTTATTTTCAGACCAATCAGACCATTCACTATATTCATTATCAAATTCTTTTTCATATAGATATTCATATCTAACTACTTTAGTTTCTTTTGTTACTTCTATACTACATGTTGCTGTTTTACCACTTGAATTTTTAACATAACCATATACTTTTGTTGTACCTTCATCAGTTACTGTAAAAGTTTTATTTGTATAGTTTGTAGTAATTCCAACACCAGATCCTTTTAAAGTTGCATTTTTTCCAGCGTTTACTTTATCAAATCCTATCACTATATCACTTTTATAAGTTCCATTACTATTTAAAGTTCCACTTACAACTTTTAAACTACATGATGGGCTTCCAACTTCAACTGGAGTTTGTTTTACTTTTTCTACAGTTATATTACATACAGCTGTTTTACCATTGGAATCTTTAACATAACCATATACTTTTGTTTTACCATATGATTTTACAGTATAAATTGAATCTTCATAATTTACTTTTAATCCTACACCATAATCAGTAATAGATGCTCCAGTACTTGCTTTTTTACTTGCAAATCCTATTACAACATCACTTGTATATTTACCATTTGATCCTGTACCTTTTACTACTTTTAAAGTACATGATGGATTAGATATAACTACTTCCTCTTTGTCCTCATCTTCTACTTCACAAACATAGTTCTTACAGAAATTATAACATCCTAAATATACAATTATATGATCTTCTTCTTTTCCACAAGATAAATTAACTTTTAACATATACTTATCACCAACTTTAGTGATTTCAGTATATGATTTATTAACATCACAAGTATCACCATATTTATCAGTTAATGGTAATAATAATTTTAAATCAATCATTTCTTTTAAAGTTAATTTATAAGTTTCTCCTTCTTTTTGAGGAACTTTATCTACTGAATAATAATCTTTAGCAGCATCTTTCATAATGTTAATATTATCAGTAAATATTCTGTTTAATAGTGGATCTAAACCATTATTATTTTTTGATGTTCCTTTTACTAACCAAATTATTAAAATTATTAATAGAACAACTAAAATAATTGATAAAGTCCATTTTAATATTTTTAAAAGTGGATTTTCATTTTTTACTGTTATTTCATCGTATTCATTATTCATATTATTGCCCCCTTACTATCTAACTCTTACAAATCCTTGTTCTTGTTCTAATTCTTCTTGAGTCAAATATTCTTCAACTACTTCTTCATAAGTATTTGTATCATTTATTAATTCATCAGTTAGTTCTTCTTCTGTTGATATTTCTTCATATGTTTCTTCATTAGAAGAAGTATTATAATTGTCTTCTTGTTTATCTAATTCATCTTGACTAATATCCCCTTCTTCTATTATTTCTTCTGGTATTTCTTCTTCAGAATCTTCAAAATCAAAATTCTTATATTGATCTTTTATGCTTTGAAGTTCAGATTTACCATAATTTACAGCTACATCAACACCACTATTATAGTAATCTTTATAACTTCCTGTATAAGTATTTTTTAAACTATTTCCAATTGCAGTTATATCAGATTCACTAACACTATTTGCAG
>JAQXMG010000060.1 GCA_029012525.1 bacterium | reverse complement strand
ATCTATAACATATCTTGTTGTAAAATCATCATCAAAATAGTTTTCATTAAATATTTTATGAACTCTTCCAATTATAACACCACGCCTTACAAGAAGTGTTTCAATCACTTTAAAGTTATCTTTAGAAAAGGTACCAAAAACATCAAAATCATAAGAAATATTTGAAACTATAATTTGCTTACTTATAGTTTCTTTTATAGCTTCAATTTCATGTTTTATAAGATTTGCTTTTTCATAATTTAAGTTTTCACTTTCCTTGTACATTTCTTCTTCAAGCTTATTAGTTAATTTTTTATAATCACCATTTAAAATAGTGGTTATTTCTTTTACCATTTGGGATATTTTTTCTTCACTTATTTCATATTTGCAATAACCCAAACATTCATTGATATGATAATATAAACATAAATCTTTTTTTAAGTTATTACATTTTCTTAATGGATAAATTCTATTTATAATATCTACAGTAGTTCTTGCACTTGTAACATTTGGAAAAGGTCCAAAAAGTTTATTTTTTGTTTTTTTACGTTTTTTACTTCTTATTATTTTTAAAGTGGGATATTTTTCATTTGTCAACATTATATAAGGATAAGTTTTATCATCTTTTAATAAAATATTATATTTAGGATCATATTTTTTTATTAAATTTATTTCTAAAATAAATGATTCCATTTCACTATTAGTTACAATGTATTCAAAATCTGCAATATTATCAACTAAAGCTTTGGTTTTTCCAGTTTGAATTTTATTAAAGTATGAACTAACTCTTCTTTTTAAATTTTTTGCTTTTCCAACATATATTATTGTTCCATTTTTATCTTTATGTAAATAGCATCCTGGTTTTTCAGGTACTAATGCTAATTTTTCTTTTATCATAACAATCATCTCACATTATAATTTGCAGGAAGTTTATAAATTGGCAAATTACATGTTTTGGAATTTATATAATTTATTACATCACCCAAGGTTACATTATCTACACCAAATTTTTTGCAAAAACATTTTTGAATTTCAAGTGAAATATATTCATCCAGATAATATTTAGTATCATTAAAATCATTTAACAAATCTTGATCTTCTGGTTCTTTTTTTATTGCTTCAATAGTTGTATACATTTCTCTTAAAATGTCATTATAATATTTCAAATCACAATCATGACCCTCTAATTTTAAGTATTTAATTATATTATCTGTCGTATGTTTTATGTTAATATAACTTGTTGATTTAAATGAAATGATTGGCAAATCTTTTATTTCATAATCCATATACTTTTCTGGAACGATTATTCCTTTAATATTTTTTAACTCTACTTTATCTTTAACAAATACTTCATCAGAATAGTTAAAATATGCATCTTGTGTATTATAGATAAAATCTTGATCTTCAATAATAAAACTAATTCCCTTTAATGCATACTTTTTATAAGCAGAATTTTCATCATCTTTATTTACATACATATATCTTATCATTGAAATATAATTATCGAAATTGTAGCCAAAATAATTTTTAGAATAACTAATATTTTCTTTTTCTGCTTCTTGTTTTGATACTATACCATTTGTTAAAATACTATATAATTTATAAACATCAAATCCTATAGAATGTAATAATGAATTTTCATTAAATATATAATTTTCCATATCAATCACCACTATTATTATACTTTATTTTGTTTATAATTAAAAGTAGTTATATTAGTTAACTTGAAATTATACAAAAATTGTGATATGTTGAATTCATCAAGAAAACTTAAATAAATTAAGAAAGGAATTAATAATATGTATACGATTAATGATTCTAAACCTTATATTTTAGAACAAAAAAAATCTAAATTCATTGGGCTTTTATATAATGTAAAAGATACTTATTCTGTTAAAGATATATTAGAAAATTTAAAAACAGAATATAAAGATGCTACTCACATTTGTTATGCCTATAAAATAAATGATGCTATAAAATGTTTTGATGATAATGAACCAAATAAAACTGCTGGTTTTAAAATACTTGATGCTATAACATCAAGCAATTTGGATTTTGTCTTAGGGGTAGTAATTAGATACTTTGGTGGTGTAAAACTTGGAATTGGTCCCCTTTCAAGATGCTATTATAAAGTAACAAAAGAAGCAATTAAAAATAGCAAGTTAATAGAAATAGATAATAAAATATCAATTATTTTAGAAACAACTACCACTAATTTAAAATTATTAAATAACATAACAAAAAATTTCCAAATAATAAATAAACAATTTAATGAAACTGTGATTTATGAAGTAAAAATTGATGAAGAAAATCTTGATAGTTTTATTAAAACACTAGAAAATACCAATATAACATATAAAAAGAAAGACTAAATCTTTCTTTTTATATACTTCTAAAATTATTTACGATAATTTCTTTTGGTACAAATCCACTTTCTTTTTTTACTAATTTACCATTGTTAAAATACATAAGTGTAGGTACAGACATAATTCCATACATTCTTGCTAAATTAGTATTTAAATCAACATCAACCTTTACAATTTTAAAGTCAGTTCTATCACTTGATAAATCCTCTAATTCTTGTCCTAACATTTTACAAGGACCACACCAAGTTGCAAAAAAATCAACTAAAACCTTTCCATCTTTTATTAATTCATCTAAATTATCATCTTTAACATATATCATAATATTCCTCCTTAATATTTACTTAAAATATCATCTAAATTAACTTTGATTTTATTTTTATCTATTAGTTTTTCTACATATTCTTTAGTAATTATTTTATTTTTCAACATTATATCTATTGAATTTCTATTAAACTTATCGGCATCTTTATCTACCAAATAATCTTTTCCCAAATCATAAACTTCTATAATTGTGTTTTCTGTATCTTCAACTATATTTGATAAAACTGGTGAAGAATTTAAAATAACATTAGTAAATTTTGAATCTTCAATAAGATTAATCTTTAATGCTGGTTGTGTTATTACAAACAAGAAAACAAAAGCAACAATATAGCCTTCTATAAGTCCAAGTAATAATCCTAAAATCTTTGATGGTATACCAAGAACTATTGTAAACTTTAATATTTTTTCAAAAATACCAGTTATCTTTATCAAAACTGCAAGTATTGTACCAAAAAATGCAAACATAATTAAAAATGCAATCATTTGATACATTATAATATTAATCGATGAAAGTCCAGCAAATTCTCCAGTAAAATTAAAAAATGGTAAATTATAACTAAAAAAATTCGCTAAGTAATCTTTAAAATGATAAGATAAAACGAACACTAAAACTGTTCCAATTGTAACAACAGCCTGTTTAAATACTCCTCTTTTAAAACCTACTACTCCACATATTAAAATAAGTATAACTACTAGAATATCAATAATACTCATAAAAACATCCTTTCATATAATTATTATAACTTATTTGAATAATTTATGCACGAAATATTTTATTATTTTACAAAAACAACATTCAATGATAAAATAATTATGGTGATTTATATGAATGTTGTAATAAAAGTAAGTGATGAAACTAAAGAAAAAATGATTGATTATTATAAAGATAAAGTAAGAGAAAAAACTCCTCCTTATGCTGTATTTCAAGCTCAAGAAGAAGATACAATAATTACTTTATACACTTCTGGAAAATGCATGTTTCAAGGAGTAACTGCATATGTCGATGCTGATATGTGGAAAGCTGTTGATGGTCAAAGTAAAACTCCTAAAATTGATTATGAAAAATATTATAATTCTACAGCAGTTGGATCTGATGAAGTTGGAACTGGAGATTATTTTGGACCAATTGTTGTAACTGCTTCTTTAGTAAAACGTGAAGACATCAAATTTTTAGAAGAACTTGGTATAAAAGACTCTAAAAAACTAACTGATGAATTTATTTTAAATGTTGTTCCAAAAATAATATCTAAAATAAAATATAAAAGTACAATTTTAACTAATGAAGATTATAATAAAAAATATAGTAAAGAAACTAATATGAACAAGATAAAAGCTATTATGCATAATAAAGTTTTATATAGCTTATTATCAGAAATTGATATTAAACCTGATTATATAATAATTGATGAATTTGCTAAAGAAGAAAGATATTATTCTTACATAAAAGAAGCAACTAATATTGTAAAAGATGTCACTTTTATTACTAAAGCTGAAGATAAAAATTTAGCAGTAGCAGCTAGTTCTATGATAAGTAGATATATATTTTTAAAAGAATTCGATAAATTATGTGATACTTATAAAATGCCTTTACCTAAAGGAGCAGGTTCTAATGTTGACTCTATTGGTGAAGAACTTGTTGAAAAATATGGTAATGATGTTTTAGATAAAGTTGCTAAAAAGAATTTTTCTAATACTAAAAGAATATTAAAAACTATGATTTTTTAAGTCATAGTTTTTATATTGTCGAATTATGCCGTAATTTTTAGAACGATTAAGTATTAACTAAAATTATTAGTTATGTTATTATATCAATCGATTTCTAAATCAAATTAGAAATCAATTATAATCATTCATTTTTAAGCCCACTAAAAAACATAAAAAATCTTTACTTTATATACGTAATAGCCACTTCTAAATAATTTTATGTTTTTTATAGATTCAAAAAAGAATCTATTTTTTTATTTTAAAAATGTCGAATTATGTTGTAATTTTTGGTACGTTTATATCTTACTAAAGTAATAATCATGTGTTAGTATAAATAGCGATTTCTAAATTAATTAGAAATCAATAACATCTTTTTTACACATTAAAAGATAAATATAATTATTTATCTAAAAAATTAATACTATGTTATTTTATCATACTTTTATGTTATCTCCTTCTTAAAAACAAAACCTTAAACACTTCAACAACCTATTTTATAGTATTAATTTTTTATAGATTTTAGATTATTCTAAGATCTATTTTTTTATATTTTAGTAAGAAACATTTCCATACCTAGTTTTTTATCTATAGCACCACTTTTTATACTGATATCAAGTTCACTTAATTCTTTTAAATATTTAAGTAATTTATTTTTATCATAAGAGTATGCCTCTTCTTTTAATTTCATTAATCTGTAAGATTTTTTAATATTAAAAATAGTCATAAGTTCATCATCTGTTTTTACTTTACCTAATACTTTTATTTTGTATAGTAATCTAAAGGTATTAGCTAAAGTTGCCATTATTTTTAATTCATCTTCTTTATTATCAATTAATTCATAATATATTTCAAATATTTTTTTATAATTTTTTTCATCTACTGCTTTTATAAAATCAAAAATATTTTTATCAAATCCCTTTTTTACTATACTTTTAATATCATCAGTTGTTATTTCTTTTTCTTCCTGTTTTAACATTTTTAGTTTATTAATCTCTTGAACTATTTTATAATAATTATAATTAGTATATTCTTTTAACATATTTAAAGCTCTAAAGTCTATTTTATATCCCTTTAATTCTTCTTTTATAAAACTATCAATGTTAGCAGTGGAAGTATCAATCACTTTATTATTTTTTTTTATTATTTTAATTATTTTTTTTCTTTCATCCACCTTTAAAGCTGTTAATATAAGGATATTATCATCTTTACTTTTTTCCAAGTAATTAATTAATTCTTCTTCCTGCTCTTCTTCTATTTTTTCAAAAGAACTTACTACTACAATTTTTTTACTTGAAAATAAATCTACTGTATTTAACTCTTCAATTACTTTAGTTATTAAATCTTCTTCTAAATCATATTTAATCAAAGAATAATCTGTTTCTTGTTTTAATATTTTATCTATTTCTAAATTTATTAAAGATTTTTCTCCTAAAATAAGATATGTCATAAAAACCACCTATAAATAGTATACTAAATTTTTATGACATTTTTAAGTTTTTTTATTACTTTTTTTTCTATTCTAGAAATATAAGATTGACTTATTTGTAATTTTTCTGCAACATCCTTTTGAGTCATTTCATTAAATCCATTTAAGCCATATCTTAAAACCATTATTTCTTTGTCTCTTTTATCTAATTTATCTAATTCTTCTTTCAATATTTTTTTATCTATTTCCATATCTAAGTCTTTAGTTACAATATCAGGATCTGTTCCTAAAACATCTTCTAAATGTAATTCATTACCATCGGCATCAAAACTTAGACTTTCTTCAAAAGATACATCACCTTTGGTCTTTTTATTTTTCCTTAAAAACATTAATATTTCATTATCTATACATCTAGAACAATATGTTGCAAGTTTAATATTTTTTCCTCTTTTATAAGTATTGATACCTTTTATTAAACCAATACTTCCAATACTTACTAAATCTTCTAAATCAATATTAGTATTTTCATATTTTTTTGCAAGAAATACAACAAGTCTTAAATTATGTTCAATAAGCTTATCTCTTGCTTGTTTGTTCCCTTGTTCTTTTTCAATTATGTATTTTTCCTCTTCTTCTTTTTCTAAAGGTGGTGGTAAAGCATCAGCACTTCCAACATAATAAATACCATCTTTTGTAAAAAACTGTCTAATAAATTCTAATAATTTTTTCATATCTCCTCCATTATTTTTCCATTTAATATAATATCTGTATTTGATAAACTAAATTTGTCGTTTGATATTCCTATTAAATAATTATATTTAAATCCAATATTTTCTATAAATATTTTAGGAACTATAAAACACTCTAATAAACCATTGTTATTTAATGATTTATAAGGGACTAAAACTTTTTTACAACTAGAAAAATCAATATCAACATCTTTATTTAAGATAGAAATTGGTCTATTAAGATAAGGATCACATAAAGTATTACCTGAGTCTAAAAATCCATTTAAAATATATTCTTTATCATTTAGATAAATTACAACTTTATAATTTGAATTAACGTGTTTTTTTAATTTTTTTATCTGTCTTTCATAAATTACAATCACTAAAATAGCAAGAAGAATTAAAATAAGCATATTTAAACCATCATTATTTTTTATAAATACCATGCCAATATGTTCATACCCAATTTCAATATTTAACATATATAAAAAACCACCAATTAGAATACTAAGAATCATTAAATATAAAAAATTATTTAAAGTATATTTTATATCTTTATAAGAAAATGTCATTATTACCATTAAAAGGCCAAATAATATTTTTAAAAAAGTAAATAGTAAATTTGGCATACTTATAAATAAAATAAAAATAGAAAATGCTCCAAAAATACTACCAATTAATATTTTAAAAAACTTTACATTTCTTTTTAAAATAATATTTATTCCAAGTAGAATAATAAAATCAAAGATTAAATTTATAAAAAATATATAATCTAAATATACCTTCATGCTATCACCATATTAAGTATAATTTATAGAATATAAAAAAAATGTCAAAAGACATTTTTAAATTTCATTTACTAATTTTTTAAATTCATCGCCACGTTCTTCACATCTATTATATTGATCCCATGAAGCACTCGCAGGACTAAGTAAAACTACATCATTTTTTCTCATTATTTCTTTTATTTTAGGAAAACTTTCTTTTAATGTTTCAAAAATAAAAGTATCAATTTTATTATTTTTTCCAAATTCTTCTACTCTTTTTCTTGTTTCACCAATACCTATTATAGCTTTAACATTTTTCATAAATGGTTTTAACTCTTCAAAATCTTGTCCTCTTTCATATCCACCAAGTATTATAATTGTAGGTTCATTAAAAGCATTTAAAGCAATCTGAGTACATTTTATATTAGTTGCTTCTGTATCATTGTAAAATAAAACACCATCTTTTTCTCTTACAAATTCTAATCTATGTTCAACACCATTAAAGTTTTCTAAAACATCTACTATACTTTTTGTACTACAATCAAAACATTTTACTGCAATAATTGCTGCCATTATATTTTCATAATTATGTATTCCTCTAAGTTTTATATCTTTAACAGCAATTATTTTTTCATTTTCATAAAATATAGCATCATCTTCTAAATAGCAATTACTTTTTTCTTTACTAGAAAACCATTTTTTTATTGACTTTGCATTTTCACTAAATTTAACTATTTCAGAATCATTTAAATTTAAAATACAAATATCATTATTTTGTTGATTAATTAATATTTTGCTTTTTAAATACTTATAGTAATCATAGGTTTTAAAAAATTCTAAATGAGCTTCACTTATATTAGTGATAACTGCAACATCGGGATTAAATTTATGTAAATTTTCTAATTGTTGACTTGATACTTCCATGACAATAATATCATTTTCTTTTAACTTATCTAAAATACTACATAATGGATATCCAATATTACCTGCTAAAAGGACCGGTTTTTGATCTTTTTTTAGCATTTCATAGATTAAAGTTGTTGTTGTTGTTTTACCATTTGTTCCAGTTATTCCAATAATTTTAATATTTTTATCTTTAGGAATAAGTGAGTATGCAAGTTCAACTTCATTAATAACATCAATATTAAGTTCTTTTGCTTTTAAAACATATTTATGATCAATTGGAACACCTGGATTTTTTATAAGATGAGAAAAACTATTATCTAATAAATCATCTGGATGACTTCCTAAAACAAACTCTACTCCTAAATTTTTTAATTCTTCATATTTTTCTTTATCAATTTTATCAATTGTTTTACTATCATTTATTATCACTTTGCAATTTCTTTTTATTAAAACTTTAGCAGCTTCATAACCACTTTTTGCAAATCCTAAAATTAATACTTTTTTATAATCCATAAAAATCCCTCTTTCAAAATTATTTTATCACGTTATTTATCAAGTATCAATATTAGCATTTCTTGCTTGGTTTAACTGATACTTTCTTTCAACATTATAAATCTTGCCATTTTTTTTAAAGTTGGCTCCAGTTTGCTTAAAATGAAACCTAACATTATATTTTATGCAACAAGATCTAATATTTAAAACCCAATTATAATCACAAATTCTAGCATTTGGTCCACTTTCTCCTCCTACTGTTACTTTTTCTATTGTAGAATCCAAATATTTTGATAAATCGATAGATGATAAAAGTGGTTCACAAATTATTTCTTTGTGTTTTATGTTAAGTTTTTTAAAAATCGGAAGTCTGTAATCTGCCATTTCTTGATTTTCTGTTGTACAGCATATTATTACATTAGAAAAATTTATAAAATCATTTGGCAAATTAACATTAAATCTGTCAATTCTTTTTGTTATTATATAAAATGTACAATCTTTTCTTGCTCTAATAATATCCCAAGCTTTTATTCTAAATGAATCAGCATCAGGAAGAAAAAAATCAGAGGTTAAGCAGGTATATATAAAAGAACCACTTGGTATTTTGTAATCACCTTTTTTGTTTTTTCTTATTGGCAAATCAAAATCTTTATTTATAGTAACAACACTACTATCTTTTAAAAATGATGAATCTCTTCTATAAACATAACAATTTAAACATCCCGAACTTATTTTATGGCAACCATGCCAAGGATTCCAAATATATTCCATATTTTACCTCTTTTATATTTTATTTATTACTGTCAAAATATTTTTTTATACTAAAACTAATCTTCATAAATATTATTTAAATGTTTATTTATTTTTCAAGTTTTTTTCGATATAATAATGAAACACATTCAACATCATTTGTTCTTGGAAACATATTAAATGGTGTTATTTCAATTACATTGTATTTGTCTTCTAAAGATAATAAATCTTTTTTTAATGTTTTTGGATTACACGATACATAAATTAATTTTTCTGTTTTAATATTTTTTAAATTATCAATAACATCTTTACTTAAACCATTTCTTGGAGGATCAACTATTACACAAGAGAAACTTTTATTTTTTATAATTTTAGCATCATCACAGATAAAATCTATATTTTCTATGTTGTTTATTTTTTTATTTTCATTGGCATTAGAAATTGCTTCTTTTACAACTTCTACTCCTAAAACATTCTTAAAATTATCTTTTAAAAACATACCAATTGTACCAGTACCACAATATAAATCAAGTAGTTTATCTCCACTTCCTGCATATTCTTTTATTTTTTGGTATAATTTTTCCATACATAATGTATTTACTTGAAAAAATGAATTATTACCAATTATATATTCTAAATTATTTATTTTTTCTCTAATATTTTTATTATATTTTATAAGTTTGTTATTTAAATAAATTGATTTTATATTATAATTATTTAATTTTTTTAAATCAGCATTATTAATATCACCATAAAATGAAATAAGAATTTCTTTTGTATAAAAAGTTTCTCTTATCATTATTTTAGTTATTTTTCCTAAATCAAATTTTTTTAGTATATTAATTAAATTATTCATTGTATCACTTATAAGTAAACATTTATCTATTTCTACTAAATAATTTGTATCGTTTAAATAAAAACCAAGTTTTTTGTTTTCTACATGAAGTACAACTTTATTTCTGTAATTATAACAATTTACAGATTCTATTTTATTAACTTTATAGCTATTAAATAAGCTATTTAAATAATCTTGTTTTTTATCAAGTTCCTCTTTTTCTTCTAAATGCAAATAATTGCAACCACCACAATCATAAAAATAAGGACATTTTATTTTTTTTCTTTTTGGACTTGAATTTTCTACTGAAACAAGTTTTCCAATTGCAAAATGTTTTTCTTTTTTTATTATTTTTATCTTAACTTTTTCATTTAAAAATGCCCCTTTAATAAATATAACAAAATTATCTATTTTAGCTATTCCATTACCATAATTATCTTCATCTATTATTAGGCAATCTAAATAATCATTCATGTTCATAAATATTCCTCCGAAAAATAGTAATAATATTATATAACCAAATATCTGTTTATTCAAAAAAAGAAGGTCAACTAACCTTCAATACCCTCTTTTTCAATTTGTTCTCTCAATCTTTTTTCAAATCTGGGAAGTAATTCCTGTAATATATTAGGATCAATTACCTTTTGTAATGTTCCATCAGTATAATCCACCATCATTACTTTATAAGTTTCTGTTGGTTCTAAATCATCACCTTGAACTACGTTCACAAATACATATTCATTATTTCTATGTTCTATAGCATCAAGTACCATTACTTTTTCATTATCTTCAAATTCAATTAAATCATTTTGTCTAAATGTCACACTAAAGACTCCTTTCTTTTATCCTTTTATTATTTACCTTTTCCTAAAGTTGATTTATAAGCAACATATGCACTTGCCGCTTCTCCTGCTGTTGCTGCAAGTGCTGCAACAGCTCCTCCTGCCATCAATGATATTGCTATTGCTCCTGCTGCAAGTGCTATAGCAGTTGGATGACTTTTAACCCAACCAGCAATATTTTTTATTAGTTTAGGTCTTTTTTTCATTAAATTTTCGGCTTCATTTTTTACATCAATTGCACCATTTTTAATTGCATTAGCAGCATTTTCAAGCTTATTATTACTTTTAGTAGGTTCTGAATCTTTAATTTCTACTTTTTTTTCTTCTACTTCTGGTTCTTCTTTTGTTTCTTTATTTTCTACTGGAACAACCTGTTCATTTGGATCAACAACTGGAGCCAAATCATCAAATTGTTTGTAAACATTTTCACGTTGTTCTTCACTTATTTCATCTTTATTTTCTGCTTCTTCTTTTCTTCTTTTAGACTTATCAAAAATTATTTCTTTTTGATAGTTAAGTTCTTCTATTTTAGCAAGTTTTTCAGCTTTATCTTTTTGAAGAGTTTCTTTTTCTTTATTAAGTGCAGCTACTGCTTCTTGACTAACCCCTAACATTATTAATCTATTAATTTCTTCATCTAAAGTAGTAATCCTGCCATCAATAACTGAAATTTCACTATTAACATTATTTATATTAGTAATAATTTCAAAATTTTTATTAACTAAAACATCTCTTTCTTTTACAAGTTCAAGTTGTCTATCAAAAATCAAATCATACTTAGCTTGCTCTTTTTTTGCTAATCTGATTTTTTTATTAACTTCCTTCATAGCTTTTTCTCTTGATTCTAAATCAAGAAAAACATCATTGTTTTCTTTCAAACTTGTATTGTCAATTTCAGCCATAAGATTATTAATATTTTTTAATATTGCCTGTCTTTCATTTTCCAACTCATTAAGTTTTCCTAATACATCATTTAAATCCATTTCTTCCACTTGGAATCACTCCTTTTTCGCTTTTTATTATAAATCTTAGAAAGTATAATGTCAAACATATTCAAACTATCAATATAATGATACCATAAAAATTAATATTTGTAAAAGTAAAATACATTTTTTTTAATATTTTTATGATATTTATAAAAAATATGATAAAATGTAGTTAAGGAGATGTATTTTATGAAAGAAGAATTTAAAAAATTTATTGCCCGTGGTAATGTCATTGATTTAGCAGTTGGTGTTATTATGGGTGGTGCTTTTGGCAAAATTGTTTCATCTTTAGTTGAAGATATTCTAATGCCTTTAATTGGAATAATAAGTGGTGGTATTGATTTTTCTAATCTTAGTTTAACGCTTGGAGATGCTGTTATTAAATATGGCTCTTTTATCCAAAATATAATTGACTTTTTAATAATTTCATTTTGTATCTTTATTATGATTAAATTTATTAATAAAATTACTCATAAAAAAGAAGAAAAACCTGCTCCACCAAAGAAAAGTGATGAAGTTTTATTACTTGAAGAAATTAGAGATTTATTAAAAAAAGATGAAAAATAACAAAAAATTATTTTTATATGAAAGGAGGACAAAGTCTAATTTTTAATAATTCGTTAACAAATTATATATTAACAAATTTTACCACAGGATATTGACAAAAACTACCAATTAATATATGATTAATTTATATGTGATCTTCGGTATCCCGTGTGGCCCGAAGACTTTTTAATTTATGAAAGAATTTAAAACAATTGATGATCAGGTTAATTTATTAAAATCAAGGAATATTATATTTAATGATGAACAAAATAATAAACAACTATTAT
>JAQXMG010000059.1 GCA_029012525.1 bacterium | reverse complement strand
GAAACAAAAAAGGAGCAAAAAGATATACAAACAAAAATTCATGTCAGTGGGAGGAGTATTATAAAAAAAATAATATCCTTTTTTAGTAATAATAAATTTAATATCGACAGTATAATATGTTACTTATTCTATATTTAGTTTTAGTGGCGAAGGAAGTATTAAAAATAGTATAATAATTGGAAATATGATATAACTTTTAATTTGTGATTTCATAGGAAATGAAAAGAGACAAATAAACTATTTGGACAAATATTTGATAATGGTCTCAAAAAAGCTCTTGACAACAGAGACAAAAACATAGTTATTTGAAATTTTATTAATTCTCGATTTATGTCCTGTAAAGTATTAAAATAATATTATAATTTTATTATGTGGAGGAGATAAAATTATGAATCAAATAAAAATAGGAAAATTTATTTCAAATATGCGAAAGAAAAATAAAATGACACAAGAGGATTTAGCAGAAAAATTGGGAGTAAGCAGTAAAAGTATTTCGAGATGGGAAACTGGAAAATGTATGCCTGATATTTCACTTTTAGAACCTTTAAGCATTGAACTTAATGTTACAGTTAATGAGTTAATTAAAGGAGATATAATTTTAGATAAAGATATCAAAAATGATACTGATGGTAACTTAAAAAATAGTTTATATGAAATAAAAAAATCAAAAAAAACAATTAAAAAGTTATTATTAATATCTATTTTGTTGATATTAACTATTATTATAATTTTAATTATTAATATAAAAAATATTGGTTTATATTCATTTAAGATTATGAATTACTCTGAAAAATTCTATAATTTATTAAAATCAAATGATTATGAAAAAATAGAAAAATCTATAACAGAAAAAAATAGTGAAGATCAATGGCATACTTCAATAACTAACTATGATACTTTAGATTTTATAAATGGATTAAAGACTATGGAAGAAAATAATATTAAATATGATGGTTTTAAATTAAATAAATTTGGATATAATGGTAACAACTATTATGTTGAATATAAGATGTGTTTTAAAAATGTTTTAGAGGAAACTTGCGTTGTAATTCAAGTATTTGAATCTAGTAATGAGAAAGATAAATATTTGTTTTGGGCTATGCCAATTGGTGAAGTTAACTCACTACAAAAAGATATCATTAGCATATTTAATCCAGTTTGGTATGTTGAATAATTATATAACTTTTTACTTTGTTTTATCGAATTAAATTGGTTTTAAAAAGTTGTCTGACAAAAAATATTGTCGAAGAATGTAATATTTTGTCGATAACTTTTTTTAAAATGCTAAATTTTATAATTTAAAGCTTAAGAACCATTTAAAAAAGTAAAAAAACTTATGTTTTAATAGCATTTGTTTTTTCTATTTGAAAAAAAGTGAGATAATTAAATGATAAAATCAACAAATAAATGTATTATTTTAATAAAAAAGGAATAAGGTATATTTCAGCAAGTTTTGATCAAATCTATAAAGCATTATATATTTCTAATTCTTTTATAAACTATTCATAAGATGTATTATCAAATACAATAAAAATAGCAAAAAATGTTAATAAAAGAAATTGCATCTAATATAATATTATTTTGTATAGGATAATTTATAAAAATAATTTTGATAAAATAAGCATTTTTATTTATCAAATCAATAGGATATTTTCATAAAAAAGACAAAAATCAAATAAATAAACAAAAAATGTTTGACAAAATCATATAATATGGTATAATCATACTTGTAAAAAAAGGAAAGAGATGTCTATATCCACCTGATTAGCCAAGTAGCAATGGGTAAAAAGCCAAGATAAAATTACGATATTTTTTATGGTGGATAAGAGTACATTTCGTACTCTTTTTATAATATTTGGAGGTGTTTCTTATAGCAAATAAAAATAATGATTTGTTATGTAATGAACAAATAAAAAATAGTCAAGTTTTAGTAATTGGTCCAAATGGAGAGCAATTAGGAGTTAAACAGATTAAAGATGCTTTAACAATTGCAAATTATGCTGGATTAGACTTGGTATTAATTAATCCTAATAGTAATCCAGGTGTTTGTAAAATTATGGATTATAATAAGTACAAGTATGAAAAAGCAAAAAAACAAAAGGAAGCTTTTAAAAAACAAAAAGCTAGTAATATGGAATTAAAGGAATATCGTTTAAGTCCAGTTATTGATATTGGAGATTTTAATACTAAAGTTACTAATGCATCTAAATACTTAGAAAAAGGACATAAGGTAAGATTATGCGTACGTTTTAGAGGAAGACAACTTGCACATCCTGATTTAGGAGTTGATGTATTAAACAAATTTGCTGATTCAGTAAAAGATATTGCAGTTGTAGAACAAAAAGCAAAACTTGAAGGAAAAAACATGACTATGTTACTTGCCCCAAATAAATAGACTTAAGGAGGAAAATATGAAAGTTAAAAAACTAAAGAAAAAAACTCATAAAGGAACAAAAAAAGTTCTAAACATCAGACAAAGTGGAAGTATAACAAAACAAAATGTTGGAAACAACCATAAAACTGGAAAGAAAACACCAGCAAGAAAGATTAAGTCAAGATCAAAATCAGAATTAAATGCATCTGATTTAAAGAGACTTAAAAACGTAATTTAGTAAGGAGGACAATTTATGACAAGAGTAAAAACTAGCGTAACTACACGTGCTAAACGTAAAAAATATTTAGATAAAGCTGAAGGTTACTTTGGAAGTAAACATAGATTATTTAAAACTGCAAAAGAACAAGTAATGAGATCAGAAAGATACGCTTATCGTGATCGTAAACAAAAGAAAAGAGATTTCAGAAAATTATGGATTGTTAGAATTAATGCTGAATGTAGAGAAAATGGTATCAGTTATTCTAAATTCATAAGTGGATTAAATAAAGCTGGAGTTGAAGTAAATAGAAAAATGTTATCAGAACTTGCTATTTATGATAAAGAAGCTTTTAAAGAATTAGTTAATGTTGCTAAAACTGGAAAAGTTGCAGTAAAAAAAGAAACTAAAAAAGTTGAAGTAAAAGCAAATGAAGAAAAAGAAGTTAAAAAAACAACACCAAGAAAAACAACTACAAAAAAAGAAGAAAAATAAAAAATAAACATACTAAAGAATTTTAATATCTAGTGCCAATTAGGTGATATTATTTAGAATTTAGTAGAAGATAAAAAACAAAGGAGAGAAAAAATTATGACAGTAGTATCAATGAATTATTTATTAGAAGCAGGAGTTCACTTCGGACATCAAAAAAGAAGATGGAATCCAAAAATGAGAGAATATATTTATACATCACGTGATGATATTTATATAATCGATTTACAAAAAACAGCAGCTTTAATTGAAGAAGCATATGCTGCATTAAAAGAAATAGCACAAAATGAAGGTACAGTTTTATTTGTAGGTACTAAAAAACAAGCTAATGAAGCTATGAAAGAAAGTGCTGAAAGAACTGGTATGTATTATGTTACTGAAAGATGGTTAGGAGGAACTTTAACTAACTTCAAAACCATAAGAAGTAGAATTAAAAGACTTGATGAAATTGAAAATATGGAAAAAGAAGGAAAATTTGAAGTTTTACCAAAAAAAGAAGTAATCAAGTTAAAGAAAGAATATGAAAAATTAAATCGTAACTTATGCGGAATTAGAGAAATGAAAAAACTTCCTAATGCTTTAGTTATTGTAGATCCAAGACAAGAAGAAACAGCAATAAAAGAAGCTAGAAAATTACATATTCCAGTATTTGGTATTGTAGATACTAATTGCGATCCAGATATGGTTGATTATGTTATTCCTGCTAATGACGATGCAGTAAGAAGCGTAAAACTAGTAATTGGTGTTTTAGCTAATGCTGTTGCAGAAGTTTATGGCAAAGAAGTAATTAATTATGTATCTAATGAAGATGCTAAAAAAGATTCTAAAGAAAACATTATGGAAAAAGCTGTTAAAGAAGTAAAAGACATCAAAGAAGAAATGAAATTTATTGACAAAGAAGAAGATACTAAAGAAAAGATAAAAGAAGTAAAAGCAAAAGTTAATAAAAAAGAAAATGATGTAAATCTTGCTGATAAAACTTTAACAGAATTGAAAGCTATGGCTAAAGAAAACAATATTAAAGGCTATAGCACAATGAAAAAACAAGAATTAATTGATGCGTTAAAATAAGGAGGAATTTTATGTTTACTGCAAAAGACGTAAAAGATTTAAGAGAAAAAACTGGTGCTGGAATGATGGATTGTAAAAAAGCACTAGATGCAACTAATGGTAATATGGAAGAAGCTATTACTTGGCTTCGTGAAAAAGGCATTTCAAAAGCAGAAAAAAAAGCATCAAGAATTGCTACTGAAGGTTTAAGTGAAGCAGTTGAAGATAATAATGTAGCAGCAATTGTAGAAGTAAATTGTGAAACTGACTTCGTATCAAGAAATAGTGAATTTAAAACTTTATTAACAAATATTGTTAATACATTACTTAAAAATGATGTTAAAACTATAGAAGAAGCTGATAAATTAGTAGTAGAAAATACTAATGAAACTATTGAAGAAATGGTTATAGCATTTACTGCTAAAATTGGTGAGAAAATTAGCTTTAGAAGATTTGAAAGAGTAGAAAAATCTGATAATCAAGTATTTGGAATTTATTCACATATGGGTGGTAGAATTACTTCTTTAGTAGTATTAGATGGAGATAATAAAGAAGTTGCCAAAGATATCGCTATGCATGTTGCAGCAATGAATCCATCTTATGTTAGAAGTTCTGAGATAGAAGAAGAAGTTCTAAATAAAGAAAGAGAAATCTATAAAGAACAAGCTATGAATGAAGGAAAACCAGCTGATATAGCTGAAAAAATGGTTGAAGGTAGAATTAAAAAATACTATAAAGAAGTATGTTTAGTAGAACAACCATTTATTAAAGATTCAAATATTTCTGTAGAACAATATGCTAAAAATAACAATTGTTCTATCGTAAGTATGATAAGATACGAAGTAGGCGAAGGCATGGAAAAAAGATGTGATAACTTTGCTGAAGAAGTAATGAATCAAGTTAATGGAACAAATTAATATGTAAAATTCAAAGTTGAAACTTTGAATTTTTTTGTTATTAAATTTATATAGAATAATAATTTATAATGTGTTATAATTTTTATATACAATAAAGGAATGAATTATATGAGATGTAAATGTATAAAAAAGATTAATATCAAAATGTTAAAAAATAAAAAATTAATAATTTTAATTGGTGTTTTATTACTTGTTATAACTTGTTGTACAACATTTGGTAGATATATTTATGATGGAATTCAAACTTTTTATTTTCAAACAAAAAAATTCTATTTTAATAGCGATAAACTAAAGGAACAAACAGCAACATATAGTTTAGAAAATTGGGCTGGTGCAGGAGAATATACAATTAATATAAATATGAATAGTATTAAAAATAATTTATTATCATCAGATACAGATATAACTTATGATATTATCTATCAGTGCTCTGATACAGTTACATGTCAGATTACAAAAACACAAGGAACAATATATAGTTCTACCAATACTGATTCATTTAATATAGTAGTAACTCCAAATACATCATTTAACGATGGCGATACAGTATTAATATATGTATCTGCTACATCTACTTATCCATATGAAAAAACAATTTCTGCAAGATTTATTTTAAAGGTTGGTAAAATAGGTTTATCTTATGAAATAACAGACGAAGAAAAAAGCCCATATTTAGAGTTTAGAATAACTAATACAATAGATTATTATACAGTAGAAGAAGCTTTTGATTCTTATCAAGTTGGAGATAGGCTAGATATAACTACATACTTAAATCTTCCAGATTCTAAAAAAGAAAAATGCTATTCTGCTTATATAACATTAACATTTGATCCAAATATAGTAAGACTTGATTTAACAAATCCATCATATTTAATAAAAGAAAACGAAACAAATACAATAATTGATGGAAATAGTTATATCAGTGGATATACTTATAAAATTGATGCGATATCATCATCAATGGTTAGATTTTACAAAGTAAATCCTGCAAATAATTACACTTATCCTATTGTAAATGAAACATCAATAATAAACTTTGAAAGTAGGTAATTTATGAAAAAAAATATTATAGATACATATACGTCATATTTTAAAAAAATGATTCATAACTATTGCAAAATGATATTAGAAAAATATTATATAAAAGATATTGTAGATGAATTTATAAATAATTATATTTCCTATAATTTTTATGATTTCTATGCCCCAGATTCTAGGGTTAAAAGTATAATGATTCAAAAAAATTTTGAAAATTTAAAAAATACTATGAATAAAGAAACTTTATATTATAAAGACGAAATAGATGTTAATTATAAAATGTTTTTGTATGCAAAAAATCTAATAGAAATGGTAGAATATAATAATGATTTAATTAATGAAATAATATTATTTAAAAATACGTTAGTTGAAGAAAACAAAGAACAAAATAAAATAATAGAACAAGAAATAAAAAGTGCTTTTGAAAGAAAAGATGAATTTTTCTCTTCATTTAAAACAAATGATTTTTATTTAGATTATAAAAAAACAAACATTAAAAATTTATATGATACAAGTCTTAAATATAATATTAAATTTCCAGAAATTTATAGCAATTTTGCAATAAATAAAGCGTATCAAAGAGATTTAGTAAATGAGCAAAAAATATTTGCGTGTTATTATATGTTAAGCTTTGAACTTTTAAATGATACTATATATTGTAAGCCAAATAAATATTATTTATTATCTTTTGATTATACTATATTTTCTAAAGACCAAAAGATAAAAAGACTATTTAAAATAATAGATAATGATCTAATAAAAGATAGATTTATATTTAAAATTACTTATAAAGAATTTAAAGTGATGGAAAAAAATATAAAAGAAATGATTAGTAATGGATATAAAATAGCATTAATAATTGATGATGATTTTATAACAAATGATAAAATATTATTACAATTAAATATGTTTTATTATATAATAATAAATGATGAAAAATATAACTTTAAAGAACTAAAGGATAGAACAAATATAGTTGTATATTAGGAGGTATAACATGGATACATTTATAAGATTTTTATACGAATTTTTACAACAATTTTTTTCCGGATTTGTTATTTTTTTAAAAAGTATAGTAGTAGGAATTAAAAATACCTTTAATATAGGTTCGTATATTAAAATAATTAATGATTATAAAAATGATTTTAATGGGGCAGAATGGGTATTTGTTGCTTTAACAATTATTTTACTTTTAATATTATTATCAGCAATTGTTTTTATAATTTATTTTTTAGTAAAAAAATATTTAAGATTTAGAAAAACTTTGGTAGAACAAGAGGATATGTTAGAAGAAATTGCAACTTTAAATAAAGAAGTTGCAACAATGACAAAAGAAAAACAAGATATATTAGCAATGAAAGTATCACAGCTTGGATTAAAACCAGGTGAAGATCCAAATGAGGAACAAAATCTTGAAAAAGTAGAAGAAGAAGAAAATTTAGGTATAAGATTTGCTAAACTAAATGAGATAGATGAAGAATTTAAAGATTACAAAATTCAAAATTATGGAAATACCTTCTCACTTGAAGAACTAGTTAATTTATTTAGAAACTTTGCTGCTTCACGTCTTAGATTATATTATTCTGTTGAAATGATAAGACTTTTTATATCTGCTATTGCATCAACAAAACTTATAATTTTACAAGGTATATCTGGTACTGGTAAAACATCTCTTGCGTATGCTTGGGGAAAATTTTTAAAGCATGATTCATGTGTAGCATCAGTACAGCCATCATGGAGAGATCGTACAGAACTTTTTGGATATTTTAACGAATTTACTAAAAAATTCAATGAAACTGAAGTATTAAAAGAAATATATATGGCAGGATATACAGATGATATCTATACTGTAATACTAGATGAAATGAATATATCACGTGTTGAGTATTACTTTGCAGAAATGTTATCAATACTTGAAATGCCAAATAAAGATGAGTGGATAGTTGAACTTGTACCAAGCAAATGGAAAAATGACCCTAAAAAAATAATCGGAGGAAAGCTAAAAATATCTCCAAATGTTTGGTATATTGGAACAATCAATAACGATGATTCAACATTTATGGTAACCGATAAAGTATACGACCGTGCTATGCCAATAGATATAAATGATAAAGGTAAAGCATTTGAACCAATAGATACAGATGCACAAAATATAAATTATTCATATCTTGATAATTTATTTCAAACTGCAATAAATGATTATAAAATAACAGAAAGCTCATTAAAGAAAATTGAAGAAATGGATGACTATGTAATAAAACATTTCCGTATTGCTTTTGGTAATCGTATCGTTGCCCATATGAAAAAATTTGTACCTGTATATAAAGCAGCAGGAGGAACTGAACTCAATGGTATAGATTATTTTATGGCACGTAAAGTATTAAGAAAATTTGAACAATTAAACATTTCTTATATAAGAGATGAAATAGATGGATTTATAAAATTCTTAGATGATAAATTTGGAGAGACTGAGTTTAAAGAGTGTAAAGAATATTTATTAAGATTAAAGAAATTAGCTTAGTTTAGCAGTTAGGAGGTAGTATATGGATGATTTAAAAGTATTAGAGTTTTATAACAGTAGTAATACAAATGAAATTAAATCATTTAATAATAATATTGATTCTGCTTTAAATGTAAAATTAGATTACAATAAGGTTGAAACAGATACTGGTTGGATAGATAAAATGGAATTAACTATACCATATCTTGATAATATATTAAGAAATCCCAACAGATTTATAGTAAATGAAGAAGATGTTGTGAAAATAGAACTTGCAAGAAGAATAACAGTTGAAAGTATAAAACACTTATCGCGTAATACAAACCTTATTCAAGATTATGACAAAAAAACTGGAGATGTAAGACCATCTAAAATACTAAATATAAATAAAGAAGAAAGTTTTAATACATATGAAAATAGATTTATTTATAGTTTAATAAAAAATATGCAATTTTATATTGCTAGAAAAAAATCATCAGGAATACAAGATTCATTTTGCAAAGATAATAAATTTTTAACATATAATGGTGTAACAAAAGTTGGCAAAGAAAATGTTAACATATCATTAAATTTAAAATCAGAGAAAAACGACAAATTAAAGGGAAATAATATTGAAGATAGAATATCAAATCTAGAAGTTAAAATAGCAGATTTAACAAGGGCTGATGTTTACAAAAGCATTGATAAATTACATATTGCACTTGTTACTTCTCCTATAAAAAAGACTAATATGATTTTAAAAAATGTTAATTTCCAATATGCACTTGATTTGTGGAATTATATGCAAGAAAATATCGATGAAAATGGTACGAATGTAAAAGAAAAAAAAGATTACAATGATAATGGAGATTTGAAAAAATATATTGATGAAACGATGATGTTAAATTATTTAGTAATGTCATCACTAAATAAAGATTCTAAAAAAGAAGAAATAAACAAAGAAGAAGTATCAGAAAAATTAATTGCTAATATGGTATCAAAAGTATTAGATGTTAATGAATCTTTAAGTGAAGAACAGTTGAAAAATATTGTAAGTAAACAATATGCAGTAATAAAATATAAAAATATTGAAAATGATATGGAAATTCAAAGAAGATTTAAAAAACATCTTAATGAATACATAAAAAAAGTAAGTGAGGCAGAATTAATATGATAGAAAAAATAAAAATAAAATATAATGATATAATGGAAAAAGATATTGTTAAATTTACAATTGGTTTTATAAAAGCAGTTATAGCAATATTTATTGTACTAATAATGGCTTTAATAATGATTCAAAAATTTTCTAATAATAATCTTTCTTTAGGAGGATATAGATTATTTACTATAGTAACAGGTAGTATGGAGCCAAAATATAATGTTGGAGATATGGTATTAGCAAAAGAAGTAAAAGCAAGTGATATAGAAGTTTATGACGATGTTGTATATAATGGCAAAGAAGATGATTTTGCTGGAAAAATAGTAGCCCATCAAGTAATAAAAAAGGAAATGAAAAATGGAAAATATTCTTTTGTAACAAAGGGCATAGCAAATCCAACAGAAGATCCTGTAATTAGTGAAGATCAAATAATAGGAAAGATCATATATAAGACTTATGTATTAAGTTTTATATCGAAAATTGTCAATAATGTCTATGGATTTTATTTTCTTTTATTTGTGCCAATTGTTGTTCTAGTGTTTATAGAAATTATAAAAATAATTGAAGAAAAAAAAGAAGAACGTATGGAAAAAGAAAATAATAAAAAGAAAGATGATGAAGAGGAAGAATTATAATGAAAGATGTATTAGAAATAATAAAAAGAGTATTCAAAAAAACTAAATTATCAACTATACTACTTTTATTCTTTCTTTTGTCAACAAATGTTTTTGCGTGGTTTGTTTACACAACAAAGGTTGATTCAAATATAACAGCTCATGTAAAAGCTTGGAATGTATCATTTACAGTTGGAAGTACAGAGCTTTCACAAGAAATAAATTTTGATATAACAGAATTATATCCTGGTATGACTGACTATCTTCAAAAAATAACTGCCACAAATAATAGTGAGACAAGAGCAAATTTTTCATATGAAATAATTAGTGCTTCTATTTTAGGAGATATATATCAAACAGGACCTCTTCTTACAAGTGAAGAATTATCAAACAAATTAGCTAATGACTATCCATTTAAAGTTGTTTTTAATACGGATAATCAATTAATGGAATCACATGGTGGAACGGGAGAATTTTCTTTATCAGTTACATGGCCTTATGAAAGTGGTGATGATGATGAAGATACATATTGGGGTAATAAAGCATATCTTTTTAAAAAAAGTAATCCAAGTGTTCCAAGTATAAGCTTAGTTGTTAAAATAACTGCTGTACAAGTTGAAGAATAATAAAATAAAATAAGATAATAAAAAAATACGAATTTCAATTTTCGTATTTTTATTTTTATACCATATTATTCTCCTTTATTTTGAATAAATGAAAGTGATACATTTAACAAAGCTTTACTTTCTTCAGTTGTTGCAGCAATTGTATCTGCATTATTATCCATATTATTAGAATCACTATCATTCCACATTACATATACTCTAATTGTTGTAATATCTATTGTATTATAATCTATAGTACCCGTTATATTTTCATTATAATTTTCAAAATTAATAACTTCACCATCATTTATAGAATAACCTGTTGTAACAAGATCTGTTACACTACTTTCTGAAGAAGTGTTTACAGTTATAGTATAGTTAAATGAAACATCAGTATCTTTGGCATCTATAATAATATCAAAATAACCAGTTGATGTAGGAGCTATAACATCACTTTTTATATAATCAGTACCACTAAAAACTGGAGTTATAACTTCTTGTGCTAAAGAACCAGTTGTAATATCTTCATTATTAACAAGTATTTTCCATCTTGCAATTGTAAGATTGGCTTCACCATTTACATTGTTAACATATTTGGCATAAGTGTCTTGTATAAATGTTAAACACATTAAAAGAGAAATAAATGCGATTAATAATCTAAATTTTTTAATTTTAATCATTATTTATCCCTCCTTATATATTCTTACATTATTATTATACAATTAATGTAAACAATAAGACAATTATTATGTAAATTTATGACATTTTATTTACAAAAAATATGTAAATACAAAGACTTTTATAAATGTTGTTTTTTGTCATATTTTATGGTATTATTATATTTATAATATATAATGATAGGAGAGCATATATGGCTAAAGAAGTATTAGTAAAAGCAAATAGAATTAAAACGAGAAAAAAGTTTTATCAAAAAGCTAAATGGATTTTGTTATTTTTACTAATTTTTCTAATTATTCTTTATTTTATATTAGAAGTAACATATAATGGAGGACGTTTTACAATAAGTTTGGATAAGAATACAACTTTAAAACAAAATTTAGTATTATATGAAGATATAAGATATAAAGAACCACAAGTTAAATTAAGTGCAGGTAAAATAGATTTTTTGGATAATATATCAGTTGATTGGATACCAAGTAATATTGATAATGAAAAAGACGGCAGTCATAATGGAAACAATTATATAGCATATACTTACTATGTTGAAAATGTGGGAGAAGATGTAGTAGATTATTGGACTGAACTTTATATAGATGATGTTATAAAAAATGTTGATGAAGCATTAAGGGTAATGGTTTATGAAAATGGTGAAAAAACAATTTATGCTAAAATAAATAATATAACAGGTCTACCAGAAGAAAATACAATTCCTTTTTATAGCAAAGATAAAGCATTTGTTAGACAAAGAAGATTATTTAATCCAAATGAAGTTGATAAGTATACGATTGTTATATGGCTTGAAGGTGATGATCCTGATTGCCTTGATGATATTTTAGGTGGAGAAATAAAATTGCATATTAAAATAAGGGATGAACATTTTGTTGATTAAGAGGTAATTATGAAAGAATATAAAGAAGAAAAGAAGGAAAAAAACAGATTATTTTTACTATTATTATTGATGCTTGGAACATTATTACTTTTTTCAGCATCATCATATGCTTGGTTTTCTGCGAATAGAATGGTTACAATTGATTCTCTTGATATAAAGGTTGCAACAGTTGGAGGAATAGATATATCAGCAGATGCACTAAACTGGAAAGCATCTATTACAACAAGTGAACTTATTGAAGTTAAAGATACAACTTATCAAACAAGTACAAATCAAATACCTCTTTATTTAGAACCTGTATCAACAGGAGGATTTATCGATGAAAATGGTTTCTTAAAATTGTATCATGGAATTGCAACAAATGATGATATAAATGGAAATTTTTTATTAACAACAACAAGAAGCATTGAAGAATTTGGATATGGTGTTTTAAGCAGTGGTAAATTTATTGTGTTTGATATATTTTTAAGAACATCATCTCCTCAAAATTTATATCTGACAACAGATTCTGGAGTTACTTTTAATGGTGAAAAAACAGTCGGTATTGAAAATGCTTTTAGAATTGCTTTTTTAAATGAAGGAAATGTACCTAAAGAAACAAACTATTTAATATCTCAAGCATTAAAAAACGCAACAAAGCCATATATTTGGGAACCAAATTATGATACTCATACTGATGGAGGAGTTTTTAATGCTCTTAATACATATGGTATTGTAACTACTAAAGAGAATGGAGCAAAAATAAATTATGATGGCGTAACGGATGAAATAACAAGAGAAGATAATATTTCATTAAGCGAAGCAACGGAAGAAAAAAATAGTACAAAATTTAAAAAAGTAGATATAGATTATGCAACTAAAACAAATAGAGATAGCTATGAAAAAATATTTGATTTACCAAGTGGGGTAAGTAAAATAAGAATATATATCTGGATAGAAGGACAAGATGTTGATTGTGAAAATGAAGCATCAGTTGGAGATGCTAAATTAACATTAAAATTATCAACAAATCCGGCATAATAAAAAAAATAAGAAAAGGTAGGTGAACTATGAAAAAGTTAATAAAAAAAATAAAAAAATTAAGTCCAAATATTAAACTTAAAATAATTTTTACACTTCCAGTATTTTCTTTATTAATTATTCTAGTTACTACTTTCTTTAAAACATATGGAGATTATGTAACAAATCCCAATAGTATAAATAGTGGGGTATCTGGAGATACTGTATATGTTAATGATGATATGAGAGATTGGTATTATTATACTGGTTTAAATTATACAGATAATGATGGCACGCTCCCTACAACTGAAGATAAAAAAATATATAGTAATAAAAATTTAGTTAGATTAAATATTACTTATGATAGTCAAGACTTAATATATAATGAAAAAAGTTATGTTGGATTAAACGAAAGACAAAGTAAGTATATATATTACAAAATATTAAATGTATTAGATAATGAAACAGAATCAAAGCTTGATGATTACGTTTTATTGGAATTAATAGATAATCCTTTTGCAGATATTCCAAACGATTTAGCTTTTAATGGATGGATAACAAATTATGAAAACGTTGAACTAAGCTTTGATAATACATATTATGTAAGATACGCAAAAATACCTGTGACGTACAATAGTAATGGACTTCCAAATGATATAACAATTACATTTAATGCCAGTTATGTAAGTGCTAATAAAGTGTTACTTGGTTCAACAGCATGGAGTACTGCAATAAATACTTTAGATAATGCGGGAATGAAAGAAATTAAAGCTTATGAAATTGAATATAGATATGATTTGGTAGGCAATTATTATAATAGCGTTTTAGTAGCAAATGGTAGCAGTTGTGCTAACATGTATAATGCAAATGGAAGTCTTACTAACAGAAACTGTAGATGTAGAACTTGGGGCGGTTGTACTTATTATGAAGAAGTAGAAAGCGATATTTATGATGAGGAAAAAGATTACTACGAATTGCAAAATAATAGAATGCAAATTGTTGATATACCATCCACTTTAGAACCTACAAGTGTTAACGAAACATACTACAATTCATTTGATAAAAATTCTAATATGTCAGGATTTTACAGGTTAAAAGAAATTACAAATCAAAGTGATATGTCAGACTATTATGATGAAGATGGTAATAAATTAAGTGGTAACTGTAATTATAGTACATGTAGTGTTTATGAACTTATAAACTATTATGATGCAAATGGAATTGAAAATAAACTAAATATAGATGATGATTATTATTATCTTGTAACAAGAGATACTAATATTTTAGTTATGACACAAAGTAGAAGTGATTCTTGGGGTAGCCATGATAAACCATTTACATTAAGAGGAATAGATAATGGTACAAATTATAATCCGACTTGGAATATTTCAAGAACATATGTAAAATGCTATAATGCAACAAGAATTGAATATATAACAATATCATCAGGACAAAATTATACTTTAAATAATTCACCATCATCTAGTACTACAGCAACTGGATATTTTTATGGTAACTATCAAAATGTAAAAATAGGAAGAGGAATAGAAAAACAAAGTAACTATGCTACATTTAGATCTATATTAGGTGGAAATAATACAACAAGTAATGTTGGAAGTAGAACTTCTTTGACAAAATATAGATTTATTATTGAAAGTGGATATTACCAAACTATGTCTATAACAAATACTAGTAATCAAAATTCAAGCCATCAAAATATATATATAAAGGCAGAAGCGATTTATGGAAATGATTATGATAGAGTAACAGATAATAACAATAATTTGATTTTATATTATTGTGCTTGTGGAGCATGGAATGATAACTATTATTCAGATAGCGATGAAGGAATACTTTTTTCATTAACAGTTAAAAGTGGTATATATGGACAAGGTAAAACTGATTATACAGCCGGTATATATGTTGGTGGAAGAATGGGTGGAACACACTATGCAGCAAGAAAAATAGTTGTAGAAGGTGGAAGCATTTACAACTTAATCGGAGGACCCTTAACAAGTAGTTCAAGAAGTAATTACAATGATACGTATATATATATGACAGGTGGAGAAGTATCAATGATAACATCAGGAGCAGGACAAACGGCAACATATGGTAATAGAATTGTTCAAATAACTGGAGGAAAAGTTTTATATTCTGTATTTGGCGGATCAAATGGTTATGAAGCAAGTGAAGGTGATGGTAAACTTAATGGTAGTAGCTATATTTATATCGGAGGAGTAGCAGAAATAGGAGATGAAACTCTTGTAAATAATCAAAATAAATTATATGGAGCAGAATCTGGAAGTGTATTTGGTATTGGAAATGGAAAACAAGGTTCATCAACAATAGGATCAAATGATAATTCATATATTATAATTAATGATATGTGTCATATTAGAGGCTCAGTATATGGTGGTGGAAATTATGGTGCAACAGGAGTTGTATCATCACAAAACTCAACAACAACTATAATAAAGATAAATGGTGGTCAAATAGATGATTCAGTATATGGTGGTGGAAACAATAATGGCGCAGGTAATTCTACAACCAAAGCTAATGTAACTATTACTATGACAGATGGAATTATTAATAACTCTATTTATGGTGGAAGTAATGAACTTGGAACTGTATATGGCAAGACAAATGTTAATATACTTGGAGGAGAAGTAAGAGGCTCAGTATATGGTGGTGGTAAAGGTGGTTATTTAAATCAAAATAATATTGGAACATTTGTAACTGAAGATGTAAATGTAACAATAGGAACCGAAACATCTGGACCTACTATAAATAGTGTATATGGTGGAAGTGCATATGGTAGTGTTAATGGAACATCTCAAACTACAAGTGTATCTAGTTACAATACAAAAGTAGTAGTAAATAATGGAAATATAACAAATGTATTTGGTGGTGGAGAAGGAAGTAGCGATATAATACCATATGTTTGTGGTAATGTAGATGTCGATATAAATAATGGTATAATCACAAATGTTTATGGTGGAAATGATACATCAGGCACACCAAATGGTATAGTAACTGTTAATTTAAACGATGGAGTTTGTACTAATATATATGGAGGAGGAAACAAAACTGGAGTTTTAACAACACATGTTAATCTTTATGGAGGAACAGCAAATAATGTTTATGGTGGTTCAAATGAAGCTGGAGCTAATGAAACAAATGTAAAACTTGATGGTTCTAACATAACAGAAAATCTTTTTGGCGGTTCAAATAAACTTGGAGATGTTTTGGAAACCAATGTCTTAATAGAAAGTGGAACAGCAAACAATGTCTATGGTGGTAATAATTTGGGAGGAACAACAAATGTAAGTAATGTTATTCTAAATAATGGTGATATAGAAACAATTTATGGAGGAGGAAATATCGCTACAACAACAACTACTAACGTTTATATAAATGGTTCATCAGTAGATACTATCTATGGCGGTGGTAATGCAGCTGATGTTTTAAATGAAACAAATATAGAACTTAATGGAGATAATCCTCAAATAGTATTTGGTGGTTCAAATAGTAGTGGAAATGTTAGACAAAGTAATATAAATCTACAAGGCAGTAATGTTGAAACTATATATGGTGGAAATAATCTTGGTGGAAGTCTTGAAACATCCAATATTAATGCTATAACAGGAACTGCAGCAACAATTTATGGTGGCGGTAAAAAAGCAGTAACAAACGAAACAAATGTAAATATTCAAGGAGCTACAATAACAAATGTATTTGGTGGTGGTGAAGAAGCTAATATAACTACAAAAACAAATATAAATTTAACATCAGGAAACTGTGGTAATATCTATGGTGGTTCAAATACTCTAGGTAATGTACCTTTAACAGATATAAATATAACCGGTGGTGTTGTAAATACTATCTATGGTGGTAATAATTTGGGAGGAATTGTTACAAAATCTGATATTGATGTAACAGATGGAACTATAAATACTATCTATGGTGGTGGTAATGAGGCTGTAGCAACTGAAAGTGATATTTTAATAAAAGATATAACTAATGAAATAGAAAACGTTTTTGGTGGTGGTAACAAAGCTGATGTTACAACAACACAAATCAATGTTGAAAATAGTAAAATAAACAATTTATATGGTGGTTCAAATAGTAGTGGAACTGTTGAACAAACAAATATAAATGTACAAAGTACATCTACTATTGGAACTATATATGGTGGTAACAACTTAGGAGGAAATGTTAACAAAACAGATTTAGTAATTACAGATAGTACTATTGATACTATCTATGGTGGTGGTAACAAAGCTCAAGTTGGAGAAACAAAATTAAATATCACATCATCTAATATAAGCAAGGATATATTTGGTGGAGGAAATGAAGCTGGTGTTAATAGAAATACCGATGTTACAGTATCAAATTCAAACGTATATGGTAGTATTTATGGTGGTGGCAATGGACAAAGTGCTATAGTAAGTGGCAATTCAGTATTAAATGTTACCGGAACAACAAAAGTTTCAAATCACATATTCGGTGGTGGTAATGCTGCTAATACTGGTACTGAAGAAAATAATAATTCTGTTGTAACAGTAAATATAACAGGAAGTGAAGTAGGAGGCAATGTCTATGGTGGAGCTAATACTGCCAAAGTATATGGTATAACAAATCTTAATATAGGTTATGTAACATCATCAGTAGAAAATCTAGAAAAAGGTAATATCATAATAGATGGAACAGTATTTGGTGGTGGTGAAGCAAATGCATCAGGAAGTACTGAATACGATTTTAGTTTCATAAGTGTAACAACAGGAATCAATATGAATTTAAATGCAGAAGGACATGACAAGTATGAAATAAAAGGTTCTATTTTTGGCTCAGGTAATGCATCATCATCTGGTGGATATAGCTATATTAATATCAGTAACTATGGAACAAAAGAAAATCCAATGAAAAATATCTCAATTCAAAGATCTGATATAGTAACAATAAGTAATTCTTATATAGAACTTAATGGTGCAACAGATAGAACAAATGAATATTCAAATGTGTTATTTAGTTTATCAAGAATAGGACATTTAAAAATAAAAAATAATACAAACATTTATCTTGTAAATGGAACAAATATGCTTCAAAAATTTTCGTCTTTAGTGGATATAGACGGAGAAGAAAATTTATCACAAGTTGTAATAGATGATAATGGAAATGTTACAAAAAATGTTGATAATAGAATATATATATGGGAAGGTAAAAATATAAACATTGCAGAAAATGAAAGTGTATCTGCTTATGGAAAAGTTTCTGGTATGACATTTTTTGGACTTTATAATCATGATCGAAATGGTAATATAGAAACTGCTATGTATGATAGTCAATATAATTCTTTGGATAGTGTATCATCAAATGACATTTACTATTTTTCAGATGGTAGTTATGTACTAGGACTCCATGAAACAAATCATGATATAACAGTAAATGGTTTTTATACAAATTATGAAAATGAAGATAATCAAGGAACAATTATCCAAAAATATATAAATCCAACACCTGATGATGCAAACTATTATATGTGGGTAGTCGGAGAAGTTGTTGCATCATATGAGATTGATCTAATAGCATCAAAATATTCAACTTTAGGAGCTGTAGAATTACCATTAATTAATTTTTCTACACCAAACACTGTGTTTACTGTTGTTGGTTTCTCTTATAGTGAATTAGATCAAGATGTAACTTTAACAGATAGTAACGATATTCCAAGAATTTCAGATGAAGCAGATACTAAAATGAGTTTAGTTATGGAAAGTAGTAATACTGGTTGGATGAATTATGGTAAAACAACTTTTTATACAGATGATGCAAATAGTAATCCTTATAGTGGTAGTACATCTTATTATAGTGAAAACTCAAGTACTGTACCAAGTTTATTATTTTATTTATATCACTCTAAAAATTTACAAACAGAAAAAAATATGGGCAGTGTTACAATATCTTTACAAGTTTCAACACCAATAAGTCCTATTGAAAATAAGGTTGAGAGATTAAACATTGTAGTACATCTGCAACGTGCATTATATCAAACAAATGAATATGAAGGAGCTATTTCTGCTGGTAGAAAATATGATTTATTTGCAACAACAGCAACTAATGTAACAACAACATCAAGTATAAGTACATATTATTCACTATATGCAGAAAGTGAAAGAAATTTATATAAAGATGGATATCATCATGTATTAGTATCAAGTTTTTCATTGCCAGTTAATACAAGAATTACAATGATAGATTATGCTGATATGGAAAATCCAGAATACTATTACTATGTAGTAAGTCAGGATGATTATGATTCATCATTAGAAGAGTATAATAACTACAGCGAAGTATCATATGAATTTTCTAAATTCATAAAAATGGGTAGCAATAGCACGACAAATAACTTTAATGAATCAGAAAAACAAAATATTTATTATCACGAAGATATAAAAAAGGCATTAGAAGAATTTGTGTTTATAATAGATTTTAGTGAAAGTAATATAACTGAGGATAAACTAAATGAAACATTATTAATAGAATTAAGAGATGGAAATAATCAAGTATTAATTGGAGTACTTGGTATTCAGCAAAGAGTAATGGGCTATAGTTTATATAAAGATACAAATGCTTTAATAAAAGTTGATGCTGAACTTGATAAAGATAGGATGTACGTAGGACATAAAAATGATATTACTGTAACATTATCGTTTACACAAACTAAACTATCAAGTGGTATTGTAGTACAAGATACTAATTATTATGAAAAAAAACTTGGATTAAAAATATCATTAAAAGATCAAAATGGTAATAAAGTAAATGGTTATGACCTTATGGGAACATTTATTATTTATAATGGAATATCATACAGTCCAAGAATGGATGGAAGTTATAGAATAAGTGTTGCAGATAAAGTATCAAATGTACAATCTATTCTTACATTTGATACAACAAATAGTAGTTTATCAAGTGGATTATATACAATTGTTATTGAGTCATTTGGTTCAGGTGATGGAATTTATTATGGATTAACATCATCGGATACAAAAGAAATAAATCTTGAAATTGTAAATGCAATATATGGTTTAAATGTAACAGCAGATGAAACCCAAATAACAATAGATAAAACAACAGGTAAGAATTTAAATGATTCAACTTCATCAGTTTTTAATATAAAATATGCATCAGGTCTTTCAAATCCAAACCTTAGAATATCATTAAAAAGAAGAAATTATGACAGTATATATTCAACAAATTATGATTTGGTTGATTTAAAAGATTATATTAGTGATAATTTAAGTTCCACTAATAATGAATATGAATATTTAGTAACAGATAGTATTCCTGCATCTTTAAATTACTATATACATTTTAAAGAAAACTTAACTACAGGAACATATAAATTATACTTTAGTTTATATGATGGAAATAATTATATTGGAGATGTTTACAAATACATATTTATAAAGTAAAATATATATATATAAGAGGTAATAATGATGGAAGATGTAAAAGCAAAGGAATTAGATAATAACGATTTAATTGAGATGTATAAAGAAATAACAGAATTTATAAACAAATTAGAAAGTGATATGGAAAAGTTATCTAGTGGTGATAATAATGATTAATGAATACAAGGAAAAATTAAATGTTATAAATGATATATTATCTAATATGCCAAAGACAAATAAAAAAAATATAAATGAATACAAAGAAAAATGTAACGGAATATTAAAAGTAGCTAAAAACTTACAAACTGATTTATATGAAGAAATAACAAAAAGATATGATAACATAATATTTAGCATAAAAAAAACTGATATAAATGAGGAAGAAAATTTAAAAAAATTAGATGCTTTTATAGATTATATTAATTTAAAAGATAATATGATATCTCCATATAAAAAATTAAACATAGACAAAAATATATATGAATTAAATATAAATTCTAATGATAACTTAAAAAAATTAAATGAAACAATTATAAATCTACTTAACATTTTTAGAAAATGTAATATCAATTTGACAGATAAAGAATTTTGCTATAGTTATTATTCTTATAGTTATATGAAAAACTTTTTTGTAAATTCTCTATATAATGTTGATGAAGAAAAAATGAAAGAGGTATTTAAAAATATTTACTGGAAGTGTCCTAGTGTTATAGCTCATATTTCTTTAAACTTTAAATATTTATATTTAAAATATGAAAAATACTTTATTAAATATTTAAATAAGATGACATCAAAAATAAGCGAACAAGAAATAAGAAATTCTATTAATCAAATATTAATATCAAATAATAATTTAAAACAATCTGAAGATGTAATATTTAATAATTTTTATGATGGAATATATGATATAAAAGATTATGATCAAAATAAAATAGAGTCTTTATATAAGAAATTTATAAAAGACGATAACGATTATAAGAAGTATGATAATGATTTAGTAAGTTTATATAACTCTTTATGTGAGTATGATAATTATTTGAAATATTTATTTTTAATAAATGATATAAAAGAAATATATAAAGATAAAGAAAAATATAAACAAAGTGTTAAAAAATCATTAAAAGAAATAAAAAAAGAAGAAAAAATATTAAAAAAATACAATAAGAAGTTTATGTCATATTATAACAAAAATGATATAAAACAAGATGAATATAATCTTTTAATAAATGAAAAAATAACAGAGTTACAAAATTTATATGATGAATATGAAAATAATAAATTTTGTGAAGAAATATTAATAAATATCAATGATTCATCTTCAATATATGATATATTAAAAATGAGTTGTTATAATTATAATTTTTTAATAAAAAGTATAGAAAAGGAAAATCTAGAAAATAAAGATAAGACAATAAAAGACTTAGAATATTTTCTGCTATGTCCATATAATACTTTAATAGATAATGTTAGTATTTTTAAAAATGATAATATTGAAAAAGTAATACAAGAACATTATAAATTATTAAATATTGATTGTGATATTTTAGATGAATCTAATGTATCAATATTAAAAAAAGATTTGGAAAAAATTATTATTTATAACTCCATAATAAATAGTAATTTAAATATAGACAATATAAAGTTTATACTTGATGTTAAAAAAAATAATTTAGAAAGGGAAAATATTAAATAAAAAAATTGCATATTAAAAATATACGTGATATAATTTTTATGGTGGTAATAATGAAAAAAACGTTAAAAGTAGTATTTGGAATATTAATATTTATTTATGTTGCAACAGTTATATTTTTAACAACTTGTTTGCTTAATTATAATAAATATAATATTACAACATTTAAAAATAGTTCATTAATAATTGTTGAAGATGACAAATTAGGAAATGGACTTAAAAAAGGAGATTTGGTAGTTGTAAAACATGATGTTAAAAATGAAATAGAAAGTGGAGAACATATTTTCTTTTATAACACTTATGCTAATCAAGTAGATGTTAGTTTTTCAAAAGTATTACAAACAGAAACAATTGAAAATGAAACAACATTTACAATTGAAGGAAACTATCTATTATCTCAAGAATATGTAATAGGTACATTAGAAAATGCAAAAGTTTATAATGGTATTGGAGGAATATTAAAAGCTTTAGAATCAAGATGGGGCTTCTTACTATTTGTTATAATGCCTGTATTGTTCATATTTATATATGAAATATATGAAGTAGTCAAAGAAATAAAAACAGAGAAAAAAGAAAAAGTAAAACCTGCAAGAAATAAAAATGTAGAAGAATTATAATGAAAAAATTATTTATATTATTAACAATTATAGTACTTGGAATAATGGCATATACAATTTCAAGTACTTATGCTTTATATGAAACAAATAGAAATATAGAAAAAGAATTAAATATAGCAAAATGGGAAATAAATGTAAATGATATTGATGCAGTAAAAACAAATAATATAGAATTACAAAACATTATATGGGAAGAAAATGAACATGTGGCAAGTGGTAAAGTTGCACCATCAATAAAAGGATATTATGATATAATAATAGATCCTAAACAGTCAGATGTTGCAATAAAATATGAAATAACCTTTGACTATAGTAATATAGATAATGAAGCAATTCATGTATTATCATTACAAGAGTTAAATAATAAAGAACTAATAACAAATGATGATAATACCTATATAGGAATAATAACATTGGATGATATTGAAAATGGGATAAAGCATAATATAAGAACAACGCTTATTTGGGAAGATATAGATGATAACATTAAAGATTATGAACTTGGTAGTATTTACAACAATCAATTAGAAATAAAAGTGAGCATTAACTTTAGTCAATATTTGAATTAAGATATAAAAGGATAAAAATGGTGGTGGTAAAATGAAAAACATATTTGAAAAAATAGTAAAAATAGTTACTAATATTTTGATGTTTTTCGTTGCCATCATTGTTTTTTTTGCATTATATAATTTTTTTGTATTAAACATTTTGAACAAACCATACGTTAATTTTTTTGGATATACATTTTTTGATGTAGCAACGGGATCTATGGCAGAACAAATAAACATAGATGATGTCATAATTGTTAAAATAACAAAAGATGTAAAAGAGCAAGATATAATAACATATAAAGTTGGGAAAGATTTTATAACACATAGAATTGTTAAAATGGAACAAGATGTAATAGTGACAAAAGGAGACGCTAATAACGTATCAGATAATCCAATAGATAAAAGTGTAGTTGTTGGTAAAGTTGTTAAAGTAATACCAAGACTAGGTATATGGAAAAAGACATTAACAGAGCCAAAAGTATTAATATCAATACTTGTTACTTTAACATTATTTAGTGTTGCGTTTTCATATAAAAGTAAAGATAGCAAAACAAGTCAAAATGATAATAAAAATAAGATAAATAATAATAGAAAAGAAGAAATAGAATATTTAGATGAAAGTGATGATATTGAAGAATTATGATAGATAAAAGAAGATTAAAGTTATCATTTAGGCTAATTATTGTTTTCATATTATTTGTTATAGTAATAAATTTTATACCTATTGTTTTTTCTAAGTACGAAACTAAGACAGATATTTCGGTAAATTCTGGAATAGCATTTTACCTTTTAAAAGAAGATTATTATACAAATACATTAACAATTCACGATATGATTCCAAGAGAAGAGGCATATGTATGGACATTTACTGTGTCAAATTATGACAATGAAAAAGTAGCAGAAGTTGATTTGAAATATAATTTAATGATAAAAGCAACAACTAATTTGCCATTAGAATATGAGTTGTTTTTAAATGATGATTTTACTAATAATATAATAGAACGAGAAGAAAAATTACAAGATGAATATGGAACATATTTTTATAATATGGAAACAAGTGAAAAACAATTTATAAAAGAACAAAACCAAATGAATACATATACATTAAAAGTTTATTTTCAAACAACTTATATTAACTATATGTATCAAGATATTATGGAAAATATTGAAATAATAATAAATTCAGAACAAATAATTTAAAATAAAAATTTATAAAAATTTGTTGCAAAGTGTCGAATTATATGATATTATTTATTTATGATAATAAGGAATATATACGGAATAGAAAGAAGGAAAAAAAATTATGAAAGACAAAGAAAAAAAGAATAACAGAAGAAGAAGACTATTATTACTTTTATTATTATTGTGCGTTACTGGTTCACTTTTAGGAGTATCATCATATGCATGGTTTACTGCTAATGAAACTGTAACAATTAATAAAATAACTGTAAATGTAGCAGCTAAAAATGGTATTCAAATATCAACAGATGGAACAAATTGGAAATCAATTATTCAAACAACTGATATTACGAATGCTCATACTAATTACTTGGCTGAAACACAGGCATTAAGTATTAATCAATTACCAGATACGTTAGAACCTGTTTCAACTGCGAAAGTTGTTGATGCGAATGGAAGGCTTGAAATGTTTTATGGTGTAACTGATACAAATACTGATGGTGATTATATTTTAACCGCAACAAAAACTACAGAAACAAGAACAACAGATAGTAATATCGGTAAATTTATTACATTTGATTTATATTTGAAAGTTGATAAAACTGGAGACTTATATATGACAAGAACATCAAATGTAACAGCACAAGGTGATGACAAAGGTATTAAAAATGCTTCACGTATTGGATTTGTTGTATTAGGTAACGTTGCTAATGGTACTGAATTAAAAGATGTTCAAGGAATAAAGGGAAGCGCTGCATCACCAGTATATATTTGGGAACCAAATTACGATGTTCATTCAGCAACTGGTATAACAAATGCAGCTGATGTTTACGGAATAACAACAACAGCAACAGGTGCAGCACAACTAGATTATGAAGGAGTAAAAGCAGAAATAATAACAGATAATAATGTTTTATTAAAAGAAGCTTCATCAACATTTATGGCTTGTTTAAATGGTGGTGTAAGAGATGCAAGTAAAACAACAGAAGGTGATTGTACATCAGCAGGAGGAACTTGGACTGCTATTAATAGTAATTATTTTGCTCCAGTTACTGTTGATTATGCAACAGAAGCAAACTTTGATACATCTGTTGCAGTATTTGGAGGTTTAACTCAAGGAATTACAAAAATCAGAGTTTATATGTGGGTTGAAGGACAGGATGTTGATTGTGAAAATGGTGCATCAGGAGGAAATATTAATTACGATTTACAATTTAGTATAAATGAATAATATGACTTAGGAAAATCCTAAGTCTTTTTTTTATAAAATTTTATTGTTTTTTTAATAAATATTAAGTATAATATAAATATATACGAGGAGAGATGATTTTATGGATACTGACTTTTGTTTATTAGCAAAAGAAAAAATGAATAAAGCAATAGAAAATTTATGTGAAAGATTTACAAGTATAAGAGCAGGAAGAGCTAATCCTAATATGTTAGATAATGTAAACGTTTTATATTATGGTACTTTAACTCCAGTTAAACAACTTGCTACAATATTTGTTCCTGAAGCAAGAACTATTAATATTAAACCTTTTGATAAAAATTGTTTAGGTGCAATAGAAAAAGCAATTTATGAAGCAAATTTAGGAGTTACTCCAAATAACAACGGGGAAATGGTATTTATTAATATTCCACCTTTAAATGAAGAAAGAAGAAAAGAACTTGTCAAACAAGCTAAAGAATATGCTGAAGAAGGAAGAATTGCTATAAGAAATATTAGAAAAGATATATTAGATGAAATAAAAATAGCTAAACTTCCTGAAGACGAAGAAAAGCATATTAACGATAAAATTCAAGATGTTGTAAATGATTATAATAAAAAAATAGAAGATCTTTTAAAAGAAAAAGAACAAGACTTAATGGAAATATAAGAAATTATATTTCTTTTTTATTAACAAAAAAATGTTAATAACATAAAATACAATATATGAAGAACTTAAAAATATATAAAAACAATTTTTTAGTTAATAAAAAATATACTGCTAAAGTAAATGATTTTTATTCATTTGTTATTATACCTGTTTCTGTAGGCTGTTTTATTTATAATACTTCAAATGATCTTAAAATATCATTAGTTGGAGCAAGCTATACTCTTGGTTATAATGTTTTAAAAAGATTTAGAAAGAAAGTGTTATTTTATAAATAAAAAATTAATAAATTATTATATTAATTTTTTTATTTTTATGTAGATAATAATTAAATAAAATGATACAATTTTATTAGGATGTGATAGCTTTTGAAAACAATAAGAGATTTTGATTATGATAAAAAAATAGTTTTACTAAGATGTGATTTAAATGTAAGTATAAAAGATAATAAAATAATTGATTCAACAAGAATAACAAGTTCTTTAGAATCAATTAATTATTTATTAAAAAGAAATTGTAAACTGGTTATTTTATCTCATTTGGGTAAAGTAAAAACTATTGAAGATAAGAAAAAATATAGTTTAAAAATAGTATATGAAGAATTAAAAAAATACTTAAAAGACAAAATAAAGTTTGTTCCTTATACTAATGATCCTATAATAAAAAAAGAAATAGATAATATGGAATATGGAACTTGTATACTTTTAGAAAATACAAGATTTGAAGATTTAGATGGAAAAAAGGAAAGTAATCAAGACGAAAATCTTTCAAAATATTGGGCATCTTTAGGAGATATATTTATAAATGACGCTTTTGGAACAATTCACAGACGTCATTCATCAAATTATGGTATATCAAAATATTTAGATTCTGGTATTGGTTTTTTAGTAGAAAAAGAAATAAATAATTTACAAAAATTGGATAATCCAAGTAGACCTTTTGCAGTAATCATGGGTGGTGCTAAAGTATCAGATAAAATAAGTGTTATAAATGGATTAATAGAAAAAGTTGATTACTTGTTTATCGGTGGAGCCATGGCTTTTACATTTTTAAAAGCTCTTGATATGAATGTAGGTAATTCTTTAATTGAAGAAGATATGATTTCAACTTGCAAAGATCTTTTAAAAAAATATAAAAATAAAATAATCTTACCAATAGATTTTTATGGATCAACGAGTTTTAGTAATGATTCTAAAAAGGAAATGTATTTTATAACAGATTTTCCTAAAGATTTTATAGGTATGGATCTTGGTGATAAAACACTTGAAGGTTTTAAAAAAGAACTTTTATCATGTGAAACTATTTTTATGAATGGTCCACTTGGTGTATATGAATTTAGTAATTATCAAAATGGTACTGAAGAAATTGTAAAATTTTTAACAGATAATAGAAAAGAAGTATATGTTGGTGGTGGAGATATTGTGGGTTGTATAAAAAACTTAAAATTGGATAAAAATATAACGTACATATCTACAGGTGGTGGAGCAACTTTAGAATATATTGTAAATCATGACCTTCCTGGACTTTCTTATATAGGAGAAAAATAATGAAAAAAATAGTAATTTTAAATCATAAAGCTTATATGGAATATGAAGATGTAATTGATTATATTAAAGAGATTAAAGATAAAATAAGAACAGATATTGAAGTAGTGATGTGTCCTTCAACTATATTTATTCCATACTTTAATGGTAGATATAATTTTTCTTTAGGTAGTCAAAATATATCTTTTAAAAATATAACTGGTGAAGTAACAGCAAAAGAACTTAAATCATTAAATGTAAAATATGTTATAATAGGACATAATGAAAGACGTGATAATTTAAATGAAACAAGTAAGATTATTAATGAAAAAATAAAAGAAGCTTTAAATAATAATATTATTCCGATTATATGTATTGGAGAAACAAAAGAAGAGTATTTAAGATGTAAAACTGGTGAAGTCATAGTAAAACAATTAAGAGAATTTTTAAAAGGCATAGATCTTTCTTATGATTTTGTTTTAGCTTATGAACCCAATTTTAGTTTTAAAAATAATAAGACAAAAAGCAATAAAGAAATAGAAGAAATAATTTCTTTAATAAAAAATGTAATTATTAAATCATTTAATATAAATCCAGTTGTTGTTTATGGTGGCAATGTTAATTTGGAAACAATTAGTGAACTTAATAAAATTAAAAATTTGGATGGTTATTTAATTGGAAAAGAAAGTATAGATAGTAAAAAAATTATAGATATTCTTGATTCGGTTAAATAATCGACAAAACTTGCCAAAAAAAGCTCTAGTAATGAGTCTTTTTTTGTATTATAATATACTTGCGTGGTAGTAAGAAGGGAGAAAATAATGAACAAAACTAGACTTTTTATAATCGACGACAATGTTGAACTTGTCAATATGATTAAAGAGTATTTTGAAAATCGCGCAGATATTGAAGTTAAATTTACTGCTCATAACGGTGAAGATGGAATTAAAATAATGAAGGATAATTTAACAGATTTTGATTTAATCATCTTAGATCTAATTATGCCAAAAAAAGATGGTGTTGCTGTTTTAGAAGAAATGAACAAAGAGGGTATTGATAAAAAAGTAATTGTACTTACATCTTATAATACTCCTGAGATGATAAGAAAAGTTTCAGAACTTGGAGCAAATTATTTCTTATTAAAACCTTTTGAACTTGTAGAACTTGAAAAAAGAGTTTTAGAATTAAGAGAAGATGTTGTAACTCCAAACACTTCAATTGATTTATATCATCATAATTTGCAAATTTCTATAACAAATATTTTACATGAACTTGGGGTGCCATCACATATTAAAGGATATCAATATATAAGAGAAGGTATTTCAATTGTATATGAAAAACCTGCGATGGTGGGAGGAATAACTAAAGAATTATATCCAGAAATAGCAGATAGATTTGATACAACTACTTCTCGTGTTGAAAGAGCAATAAGACATGCCATAGAAGTATCATGGAATAGAGGAAATTGGGATTTGATGGAACAGATTTTTGGACATTCTGTTGATATTGATAAAGCAAAGCCAACAAATTCTGAATTTATTGTTACTATTGCAGATAAACTAAGATTAGAATTTAGAAAAGTAGCAGTTTGATAGATTAATATAGACAAAAAGTCTATATTTTTTTGCTATAAAATAAACTTTTTCTCTACCTATTGACTTCAAAATTTAAATGATTTATACTTTAAATGATAATAAGTGTAGGGAGGAAACAAATTATGGAACGAAAAATAACATCTGAATTGTTAAAATGGAAGTTAGATAATTCAAAAAAGCCAATGCTTTTATATGGAATAACAGGATGTGGAAAAACTTATACTACTATTGAATTTGGAAAAAATGAATATAAAAATACTATTTATTTTGATTGTCTTAGTAACCTTGAATTAAAATATGTTTTTGAAAAAAATACTACTTTAGAAAAATTAGTAAGGGGTTTATCAGCAATTTCACTAGAAACTATTTTTAAAGATGAAACCTTAATTATATTTGATAATGTAACTGAAAATATATTAAAATCTGTTAAAAAGTTATTTAATAATTCTGCATACCATGTTATTATGATAACTTCATCACTTTCATTTGTTAACAAAAATAAAGGTGTTGAGTTAAATATAAAAAAAATGAATTTAGTAAGCTTTCCTGAGTATTTAAAGTATGTAGGCAAAGAACAGCTTATAGATTTCATTGAAGATTCATTTAAAAATGATAAGCCAATGCCATTCCATTCTCTTGCTTTTGAACTTTATAATGATTTTGTTTTAACTGGTGGTTATCCAAATGCAGTGGTAGAATTTGCATCTAGTAAAGATTATAATATGTTATCACTTACTCATGAAAAAAACATCAAGTTAATAAAAAATAAATTTTTAGAATTAGATAATTTAATTGATGTTAAAAGATGTAATGAAATTATGGATAGTGTTTCTTTTCAACTTTTAAAAGATAATAAAAAATTTGTTTATGGACTTATAAAACCTGGTGGGAGAGCAAAAGAATATATCAAGTCTATTGATTACTTATGTGATAATAATTTATTAATTAAAAGTTGTAAGGTAAATAAAATAGAATCACCTTTAAGTAAAATAAAAGATGAAGAAAGTTTTAAACTATACTATAATGATTCTGGCTTTTTATATAAAAAGATGAATGTTAATACTAATAGATTGCTAACTAATAACAAATTAATGGAATCTATTTATGAAAATAATGTGGTTGTTACTTTAAATAATAATGGTTTTAATATTTATTACTATCATTCTGATGGTAAATGTGAACTTGATCTTGTTATTCAAACAAGAACTGGTAAACTAATTCCAATAGAACTTTTGCATAATGAAGAAAGTTCTAAATCAAAAAGTTTAAGTTTAACAATAAATAAATATAATATTCCTTTATCAATTAGAGTTGGATATGATAATTTTAGCTTAAAGAAGAATATAAAATATATTCCTTATTATGCAGTATTTTGTATAACTGAGGTGATGTAATGAAAAAAGTGGTATTAGCAATTTTAGATGGAGTTGGTTTAAAAAAAGAATTATATGGTAATGCTTTTTTACAAGCAGACACACCAAATATTAATATGTTATTAAAAAAATATCCTTCATCAAAACTATTTGCAAGTGGTTCTTTTGTTGGACTTCCTGATGGTCAAATGGGAAATAGTGAAGTAGGACATATGACAATTGGCAGTGGTAGAGTTACTTATCAACCTTTGGTTAGAATAAATAATGCTATAGAATCTGGTACTTTTGATTTAAATGAAGAGTTAATAAAGGTTATGAATCATGTAAATAATAATTCATCTAAACTTCATATTTTTGGTTTATTATCAGATGGAGGAATACATTCTCATATCAATCATATTTTTGCGCTTATTAAAATGGCAAAAGAAAATGGAATAAAAAAATTATATTTACATGTTATTTTAGATGGAAGAGATACTGCATATAATAGTGCCTTAACTTATCTTAATAAATTAAATCAATATTTAGAAAAAATGCAAATAGGTAAAATAGCTTCAATTGCAGGAAGATACTATGCAATGGATCGTGAAGAATACTATGATAGAGTAAAGCTTTATTACGATGCTGTAGTTAATAATTTTGGACCTGTTTATGATTCATATGAAAAGTTAATTACCGATTCTTATCACAACGAAGAATATGATGAATTTATAAAACCAACTATAATAAATAAACTTGGAGTTGTTTCTGATAACGATGGTATAATTATTGCAAATTTTAGACCTGATCGATTAACTGAAACTTTTAGTGCTATAACAAATCCTAATTTTAATATTTTTCCTATAAAAAAAATAAATAATATAAAAACAGTTTCTATGACAGATGTCAGCGATAAAATAATATGTTCTGTTGCTTTTAAAAATATAGAAATTAAAAATACTTTAGGTGAAGTTTTAGAAAAATATGGATATAGACAACTTCGTATAGCAGAAGTTAGTAAATTTCCACATGTAACTCATTTTTTTGATGGTGATAGGGATTTAAATTTAAAACATACAACTTGTGTAAAAGTACCAAAAAAAGATGTAGTAACTTATGATTTGAATCCTAAAATGAGTGCAAAAGAAGTAACAGATATTTTAATAAAAAAAATGAAAACTTTTGATTTTGCTGTTGTTAATTATGCCAATGGTGATATGGTAGGTCATACTGGAGTTTTTAAAGCAGCCAAAGAAGCTATAGAAGAAGTAGATAATTGTATTGGTAGATTATATGAATTTTGCCAAAAAAATAATATTCTTCTATTAGTAACTGCAGATCATGGTAATCTAGAAGAAATGCTTGATCGTGATGGTAATATTTTAACAACTCATACTACTAATCCTGTGTTTTTAATCTGTTGTGATAACAATTACAAATTAACAGATGGATCACTTTCTGATATTGCACCATCAATACTTAGTATTTTAAATTTACCTATTCCAGATGAAATGAGTAAAAAAATTATTATTTCTGAAGAAGAATATTTATAAAAGTTTTATTGAAAATTATGTTATAATTACATAATTTTTTTTATAATAGTTTTAAAATAAAATATTGTATTTAATTATTTAATGAATAATTTTTTACTATATTTGACAAAGCAAAAGTTTTATGATAAAATATAGCGTACTTTATGAAAAGGGGGAATTATTATGATTAATAATAACATTGAAGATATTCAATTAGAAGAACAAGTGGAAAGTAAAGAACAGTATTTTGAAAAACAACTATTAAATAAAGATGTAGTAATTATGCTTGATGAATTACTTGATAAATTAAATATTTCTAATGGAATAATATCTGAAACTGAACTTGCAAAATTAAAATTAAAGCCATATACTTATGAATTGTTTTATTACTATATAGGTAAAAAAGGCTTGGTAATTAATTTTGGTTTAGAAAATAATGATGTTTTTTTAAATAATGATTTTGTAAAAACTTATCTAAAAGAAATAGCTATTTATCCTGTTTTAAAACCAGAAGAGGAAAAAAACATCGCAGAAAAATGTTTTTATGGCAATGATCCTTTTGCAAAAAATGAACTTATTAATTCTAATTTAAGACTTGTTGTATCTATTGCTAAAAGGTTTATGGGAAGAATGGATTTTCTTGATTTAATTCAAGAAGGAAATTTAGGCCTTATAAAAGCTGTTGAAAAATTTGATCCTTCTAAAGGATTTAAGTTTTCAACTTATGCAACATGGTGGATTAGACAAGCCATAACTCGTGGTATTGCGGATAAGTCAAGAATAGTTAGAATACCAGTTCATTTAAATGAAACTGTGAATAAAGTTGATAAGTTCCGTAAAAAATATGAAATTGCTTATGGCGAATTACCTAAGATAAGTGAGATTGCAAATTCTTTGAATTTGTCTGAAGAAAAAGTAAGAGAAGCAATATATGTAAAAAACGGATTTGAACCAATATCTCTTTCAACTCCAGTTGGAGAAGAAGATGATTGTTGTTTAGAAGATTTTATAGAGAGTACTGATGATCAAATTAATGAAAAAGCTAATGATATAGATAATAAAACTGAGTGTGAGTGTTTATTACGTGTTTTATCTGAAAGAGAATTAGAAATTATAAAAATGCGTTTTGGTATGTCTCCTTATGATCATTGCTATACTTTGGAAGAAGCTGGTAAACAATTTAATATAACAAGAGAAAGAGTTAGACAGATTGAAGTTAAAGCATTAAGAAAAATGAGAGCAAGAAGTAATTATAAAAAATTAGCAAATGCAAGAACTAGAAAAATTGATTATTTTAAGTAGGAGAATATTTTTTATGAATCATAAAGAAGATTACTTAAATCAATACTTAAAAGAAATTGATAATTATAAAGTACTTACAAAAGAAGAAGAACAATTTTATGCAAATGATTACTTTAATAATAGCAACATGTTATCAAGGAAAAAGCTTATTGATTCTAATTACAAATTAGTTATTTGGTGTATAAAAACATTTTATAATATACCACCTTGGCTAGATATTATGGATGTTATTCAATCAGGCAATGTGGGGCTCATAACTGCAATTGATAGATTTAATCCTTCTAAAGGTTTTAAATTGTCAACTTATGCTGTTTCGTTTATAAAATATGAAATAAATAAATTTATATCAGAGCAATATAGTTCTTTAAGTATTGGTACTAAGTATTTCAATTTATTAAAAAAATATAATAAATTGAAAGAAGTATATTTTAGCTTAAATGGCAAAGAGCCATCAGATAATATTGTATTAAGTAACTTATCGATTTCTAAAGATCAACTTACAACATTAAAAGCAATTAATTTTAATCAGGTTTCTTTAGATTCTTCTATTTCAAAAAGTGAGAATGATGATTACGATAAATTATATGAAATAGTATCTGATTTTAATGTTTCTATTGAACATGAATATGAAGAAAAAGAACTAACAAAATTATTAATAATTTTGTTAGATAGTTTTGGAAAAAGATCTAGTGATATTTTAA
>JAQXMG010000058.1 GCA_029012525.1 bacterium | reverse complement strand
TTGATAATCCTTTAACTTTAGATGATTTTAAAGAAATAACAATAAAGACAAATAATATAGATGATCTTTTTAAAAATAAATCTTTTTTAAAAAATTATGAAAATGATATATTCATAAATTTAAATACAAAAAATTTTACTTATGATAAAATAAAAGAACTTAGCAATATGAAATTTAAAGGTAATGTTTATGTAAGACATGAGTATAATAATAATAATTACTATGAGTTAAAAGAATTTTTAGATACTTTAACTTATGTAGAAGAAACTAAACAATTAACAGAAAAGTTTAATTTAAGTGAATTAGAAAAGTTGATGTTTATCTATGATATCATAAAGGATAGAGTATATAATAAAAAAGGTGATTATAAAGAATCAAGAGATTTGGATAAAGTAATAAAAGGCGATGCTATTGTCTGTAGTGGATTTGTAAATGTTTTTTCATCAGTTGCTAATTTATTGGGGATAAAAACAGAAAAAAGATTTTATTTTAATGAAGATGAAAATGTTGGTCATGTTACTAATATTTGTTATATAAATGATACATCTCATAATTATAAAGGAATACTAGAATTTGATACAACTTGGGATAGTAAAAGTAACAAAAGAAAAGCTAATGAAGATAGCTATAATTTTTTTGGTTTAAGCTTAGAAAAAGCTAAAAAAATAAAAGAAGAAGGTTATAATCAAATAGAAGACGAAGAATTTTATTTAAATTCAGTATCAAGAGTAAAGAAGCAATATAAAAGTTATCAGCTATTTAATTTAAGTTTTATTACCAAAAGTCTATTAGAAAAAATAAAACAAGTTTTTATTAACTTAAATGATGAAAAAAAAGTTAAAGAAATAGATGATTTAATTAATAATATTGAAGATAGTATCTCTATAAAAAAACAAGATATAGAAGATTTAATGAAAGAGATAAAAGATTTTGAAAGTAAAAATTTATCAAGTAATATATTTTTAAAAGTATTTATTAAAACAAGAAGAATTGAACACTACTTAAATCCTAAAAAGTATAATTATGATAAAGATACAATTTTTAAAGTTTTAAGTAGTAGATATAGTGAAAGTGAAGCAACAAGATTTTTTAGATTAATCCTTGGCAATGATGAATATAATGATATGATTTTAAAAGATGCTTTAACAGATTCTTATTTTGAAAAAATGAGTTATTTAAAACCAGGTGAAAAAATAGCACTTGATAAAGAAAGAATGGAACTTTTAAACGTAATAACAAAAATAGATAGAAAAGGAAGATAAAAAATGCAAGAAGAACATTATGTAAAACATACTAGAAAAAGTTATATATTTTTACCAAAAAAGAAAAAACCAGTGATTGATTATGTAATAAGAAATGATATTTTAATAAAATATAATCCATTTAAGTTTATTTTATTTAAAGATAAATATGATAAGTCAAATACTTTTGCATATCTTTTTTATCAAAATGGCAAAATAATAGTAGTACTTGAAGAAGAAAAAGGATGCAATTATACAAAAATTTTAATTTTAAATGAAAATGATGATGTTGTTGAAAAAATAAAAGATAGCATTTATTGTGATAAAGAAAAAGATATAATAAGATTTGGTTATGTTGATAGTTATACTTATGAAAAAAATTTAAATATAATTTTTAACAAAAAAGATAATTTTAAATCAAAATTTAAAAGAGGTAGAAATTACCAGTTTTAAAATGGATAATTATTCACATTCTATAAATGTATAGGAGGTGAAAATACCATGAATCAAAACAAAAGTAAATTAGTAGTTCCAGGATCTAAACAAGCTTTAGAATCTATGAAATATGAAATAGCTAGAGAATTTGGTGTTAATTTAGGACCAGATGCTACTGCTAGAGCTAACGGATCAGTAGGTGGAGAAATTACTAAACGTTTAGTAGAAAGAGGATTATCACAATTTGGTGGTTATACAAATACTCAAAATAAATAGTTAGTAATAAATTATTTCAAAGATACAGGATATTTTCTGTATCTTTTTATATTGTTTTTATTTTTTAAATGTTATATAATTTTAATGAAAGGCTAAGTGATAATATGAAAAATAAAAAAGGTTTTACTTTAGTTGAGTTAATTGTTGTAATTACTTTAATTGCGATTGTGGCAGTTATTGCAACTCCTAACGTAATAAAAATGGTAGATAATGGAAGAAAAGAACAAATATTAACCGATGCAGAAAACTTTTTAAGTGATGTTAAATATAAATCTAAATTAATAAAATACGAAGAATATTTTCCAACTGAAGGAAGATGTAAAGAAATATGTGCCAGTAATTCTCTATTTGGTCAGGATTTAGATGATGATCCTGATGGTAATTTATATTCTCCTGATGAATGTTGTGTTAAAGTGTGTATAAATGCAGGTGTTTATAATTATTCAATAAAATTAGCTTCAACAAACGCAGAAAATAAAAAAATTTGGGGAATTTCATCAAGTACTACAGAAGTTGGTTATGTTTCTGAGGCTAATTTAAATAAAGATGCAGTTGTAAGATTTAATATTGATTAATTTTTTGTCAATTTATGTTAAATTATCTTGAAAGTTATATAGTTTAATGATATTATTTATTTATAAGGTAGTGAAAGGAGATTTATATATGAAAAAATTA
>JAQXMG010000057.1 GCA_029012525.1 bacterium | reverse complement strand
ATAATGAACATATAGAAGTTGATGACATTTTAATAGATGGTAAGAGTCAAGGTGATATTGGTGAACTTGTATTAAAAGATAGAGAGATGTTAGGACAGAATGGTATAGTTATCGTTAGTGCTACTCTTGATAGGCAAACTAAGGAAATAATGGCTGGACCTGAGATTTTAACTAGAGGATTCATTTATGTTAAAGATAATCTTGATATGGTTTTAAAAATGGAAGAAATATCAAAACAAGTTATCGAAGAAAATATAAGTGCAGGTAAAAAAGTTGATTTTACTAAACTTAAAAATAAAATTCGTGAAAAACTTGGAGACTACTTTTATGAAGAAACAGGATCAATTCCAATGATTATTACTGTAGTTTCAGAAATATAGATAAATTTTATCTATATTTTTTTTTAATTTATTCATAATAATAATGGTGATTTTTATGAGTAAAGAAGTTATGGAAATTTTTGATATTATTTTTAGGAGTATGCTTTCTTTAGTTACTTTATTTTTTGTAACTAAAATGCTTGGTAAAAAGCAAGTATCACAACTAAGTTTATTTGATTATGTAATAGGTATTTCAATAGGTAATTTTGCAGCAGAAGCAACAATTGATCTAACTAATGGATATCTTCATGGTATTGTTCCTGTTTTTGTATTTGGAATAGTTGCTTATTTAGTATCAGTTCTTACTATGAAAAGTATTGCTTTAAGAAGATTTTTTATTGGAACTCCAACAGTATTAATTCAAGATGGTAAAATCTTAGAAAAGGGATTAAGAAAAGTAAAATTTGATATTAATGATTTACTTGAAGTTGTAAGAGGAGCAGGATATTTTGATGTTAGTGAAATATCATATGCCATTATGGAAGCAAATGGTGATGTTAGTTTCTTACCAAAAGGTGAATATAAAAATGTCACTATAAAAGATATGAAACTAAAAGCAGAAAAACAGGGCTTATGTGTTAATGCAATTATTGATGGTAAGATAATGCCAAATAATTTAAAAGCTATAAATAAAGATGAAAAATGGATAACAAAAGAAGTAAAACGTCTTGGATATGATACTTTAGATAATATAATATTAGCAACAGTTGATGTGAATAATAAAGTAGTTGTATTCGAAAAAAATAAAGATACTCTTCCAATTGAAGTTTTAGAATAATTAAATTTAAAGTTTATCAAAAAGACAATCAAAAAGACAATTGTTTACATAAACGACAAAAAATGATATAATTTAGCTATGGTGATTTAATGAAAGCAGTAAAAGAATTTTTTGATAAACTAAGAAATTATTTAAAAAATCCTAAAGAAACTTTTATAAAAATAAAAGAATTTATAATAAAAAACAAACAATATATATATATGGCTCTTCCATTTATTTTTATGGATTTGGCAACAAGATTTCTAGGAAGAAATATTAATTTTTTTGGAATATATAGATTAGTTCCTAATCTTTTTACGATAACCTATGTTATCCTATTTTTAGGAATAACTTTATCTTTTAAGAAAAAAATAGGTAAAATACTATATTTATTTTTTAATTTTTTAGGGATTGTTTTTTATTTAGTAAATAATATTTATTATTCACTTACTAATAATTTTTTTAGTTTTAATTTGCTTGAAAGTTCTAAAGAAGGAGCTCCATATATTATGGATGCTATAGTAAATTGTAATATTTTAGTTTATATTTTTTTAATTATTATTATATTTTTGATTTTTTGGGGTTATAAAAATATAGTTAATGTAGATCATTTTGATAAAAAAAGATTATTAAAGATATGTCTTATTTTTATTATACTTCATTTAATAACTCCTTTGTTTTTAGGAAGAGCAAATGATTCTTTAGTATGGAGTACTTGGAAAAATCCAAGAAATGTCTATAATCAATATAATGATAGTAATAAAAGTATGAGAGTAAGTGGTTTATTTGAATATACTTTTAGAAACTTTTATGTAACGTTTTTAAGAAAAGAAGAAACAGATGAAGAAGAATTAGCCTTTTTAGAAGAAGTATATTCTTATGAAAGTGAAGATACTAAAAATAGTTATACTGGTAAATTTAAGGGCAAAAACTTTATTTTTTTACAATTAGAAGGTGTTGATTCTTGGCTTTTAAATGAAAAAGATACCCCAACTTTATATAAAATGATGAAAAATTCAATTAACTTTACTAATCATTATTCATTTTATAATGGAGGAGGATCAACTTTTAACTCAGAGTTTGCAGTAAATACTGGTTTTATAGTGCCTTTTTCTTATAACAAAAATGCTTATGCTTTTAGTAATAATAACTTTCCATATTCTATGGCTAATATGTTTAAAAGTGAAGGATATATAGTTAATGCTTTTCATATGAATAATAGTGAATATTATTCAAGAGGAATTAATTATGAAAGTTGGGGATATGATAATTATTATGGTTTAACTGATATGTATAAATATGATGATAATAGTTATCAATTAGACAGGGAACTTATATTAAATGAAGATTATTCTAATCTTATGTTTAACGAAGAAACACCTTTTGTCGATTATATTATAACTTATTCACCACATACACCATTTACAAATACAAAAGGAGTATGTAAATTGCTTTATGAACTTGATAATGAAGGAAAAGAAGATATAGAATTTGTTGAAATGGGTGAAGAAGAATGTATAAGACGTCAAGTAAAAGAAACAGACTATATGGTTGAATTATTATTAAACAAATTAAAAGAAAAAAAACTACTTGATGATACAGTAATTGTTGTATTTACAGATCATTATTTATATACTTTAACTGATCAATCTATATTAGAAAAGTATAAAAAAACTGAAAATAATTTAATAAACAAAACACCATTTTTTATTTATGATAATGGTAAAACAAAAAAAGAGATAAAAAAAGTAACATCTCAACTTAATATTTTACCAACAGTACTTAATTTATATGGATTTTCCTATAATTCTAACTATTATATTGGAACAGATGCTTTAAATAGTAGTTATTCAGGAATAGTATTTTTTAGCGATTATTCTTGGTATGATGGTAATGTTTATGTTGAAGGTGGAGAAGTTGTTAATGGTAAAAAAATAAGTGAAAAAAATCTGGAAAATAATAATCTTTTAGTAAATAATTTAGCTAAGAAAAATGATTTAACTTTAAAATATAATTACTTTAAAAAATTAGTTGTAAAAGAAATAGCAAACGAAGAATAAATTTTCTTATTGCTAAACCTCCTTAAGTTAATATATAATTATTTTAACAAAGGGAGGATTTTTTATGGGAAAAGAATTAATACTTGTTATTTTAGCAGCAGGTATGGGAAGTAGATTTGGTGGTTTAAAGCAAATTGAACCTGTTGGTCCTAATAATGAATTTATAATAGATTATTCAATATATGATGCAAAAAAAGCTGGTTTTAACAAAATTGTTTTTTTAATAAAGCGTGAAAACTATGATGTTTTTAAAGAAACAATAGGTAAAAGAGTTGAAGGTAAAATTGATGTTTCTTATGCTTTTCAAGATATTCTTGATTTGCCTAAAAATATGGAATTTGAAGAAAGAGAAAAACCACTTGGTACTGCTCATGCCATTTGGTGCTGTAGAAATCTTATAAAAGGAAATTTTGCCATTATTAATGCTGATGATTTTTATGGATATGACTCTTTTAAAGTTTTAGTAGATTATCTAAAAAATAATGATAATTTTGATGAATTTTGTATGGTTGGTTATAAAATTTCAAATACTTTAACTGAAAATGGAGTTGTTAAAAGGGGAGTATGTCAAGAAAAAAATGGATACCTTTCATCATTAATAGAAAGTAAAGTAAGTGATGAATCTGGAATAATAAATTGTATTCCACTAAATGGTTCTTCTTCTTTTATCGTAGAAAAAGATCAACTTGTATCAATGAATATGTTTGGATTTACTACAAAAATATTTAATTTTATTGAAAATGATTTTGAAAAATTCTATCAAAATAATAAAGAAAGTTTAAAAGATTGTGAATATTTAATACCAGATGTTGTATTTGATAATATAAAACAAAATAATTGTAAAGTTAAGGTTTTAAAAACTGATGCTAAGTGGTTTGGAGTAACATATAAAGAAGATAAAGAAAAAGTAGTTGAAGCACTAAAAGAAATGACTGATGATAATATTTATCCAAGTCCTTTATGGAAATAATTATGGTATGTGATTGTTTAGTAGAATTAACTAATGTTTTTATTGACAAAACTTTTACTTACTTAATTCCTAAATCTTTAGAAGATAAAGTACAAATAGGAATGAGAGTTGTAGTTCCTTTTAATAGTCAAACTCTTGAAGGATTTGTCATGGATATAAGAAGTTTAAAAGATGAACAAAATTTAAAAGAAATAATATCTTTAGTAGATCCTTATCCTATTTTAAATGAGGAATTAATTTCACTTGGTAAATATATAAGTAAAACAACTCTTTCGTCTCTTATGTCATCATATCAAGTAATGTTACCTAAAGCTTTAAAAGCTAAGCATAAAGTAAAAATGAACGTTATTTATAAAAAATATATATCATTAAATAAAGACAAAGACCTAACTAATATAAAATTAAACGATAATGCCAAAAAAATAATAGAATACTTAAAAGATAAAGACTTCGTAAAAAAAGAAGAGTTAAATATTTTTTCTAAAAGTACTATAACAACATTACTTAACAAAAATATTTTAATGGAAAAAGAAGAAGAGTACTATAGATATAATATTGAGAAAAAAAATAAGACAACATTTAAATTAAATGAAGAGCAACAAAACGTTTTTGATGAAATAGTAAAAAATAAAAACAACTTTAATACTTATTTAATTCATGGTATAACTGGAAGTGGTAAAACTAATGTCTATATGGAATTAATAAAAAATGTCATAGATGATGGTAAAACTGCGATTGTATTAGTTCCTGAAATATCTTTAACTCCACAGATAATAGAAAGATTTACTACTAAATTTTCTAAAATAGCAGTACTTCATTCTGGACTTTCTGATGGTGAAAAATACGATGAATGGCGAAAAATTAAGGAAGGTAAAGTAAATATTGTAATTGGGGCAAGAAGTGCTATTTTCGCACCACTAGAAAATATTGGAATAATTATAATTGATGAAGAACACTCAAGTACTTATAAACAAGAAAACACACCAAGATATAATTGTATAGATGTTGCAAAAAAAAGAGCAGAATACCATAGCTGTCCTTTAGTTTTAGGAAGTGCAACTCCATCTTTAGAAAGTTATGCAAGAGGTGTAAAAGGAGTTTATAAACTATTAACTTTAAATAAAAGATATAACAATAAGCCACTACCTAAGGTAGAAATAGTTGATATGAATAGTGAATTTAAAAATAATAATAGTTTCTTTTCTAAAAAACTTCTAGGTGAAATACAAAAAAGAATAGATGCTGATGAACAAGTAATTCTTTTTTTAAATAAACGTGGTTATTCATCAATGCTTACTTGTCGTGGTTGTGGAAATACAATAAAATGTCCAAACTGTGATATAACTTTAACTTTTCATAAATCATCTAATATGTTAAGATGTCACTATTGTGGATATGCAACAAAAAGAATGGAAACATGTCCAAACTGTGGCGAAAAATTTAAAGACTTTGGTATGGGAACTGAAAAAGTAGAAGAGGAATTAACAAAATTAATACCAGATTCTAAAATTATTAGAATGGATGTTGATACTACAACTAAAAAAAATTCAATTGCTAAAATAATAGATGATTTTTCAAATAAAAAATATAATATTTTACTAGGTACTCAAATGATTTCTAAAGGATTAGATTTTAAAGATGTTACTTTAGTAGGAGTAATAAATGCTGATATTGGACTTAATTATCCAGATTTTAGGAGTAGCGAGATAACTTTTGAACTTTTAGAGCAAGTTTTAGGTAGAAGTGGCAGAAGTGATAAAGAGGGAAGTGTAATAATTCAAACCTTTAATCCTGATCATTATGCTATAAAATACACAATTAATCATGATTATATTGGATTTTTCAATAAAGAAATGGCTTTAAGAAGAAAATTAGATTATCCACCTTATTACTTTTTATGTGTTGTAAAAATAATATCAAAAGATTATGACATGGCAAGTAACGAAAGCACTAAAATAGCAAATATTATAAGAAAAAAAATAACCAAAGATGAAATAGTTCTTGGGCCAAGTGTTTGTAATTTATTTAAACTTAACAATAATTATAGATTTCAAATAATACTAAAATATAAAAAAATAGACAATGTTATGCCTATTTTAACAGAACTACAAAATCATTATTTTAGTAATAAAAAGGTAAAACTTGAAATAGATTTTAACCCTTATAAATTATAAAAAAACACAAAATTTTGTGTTTTTTTTATTCGAAAAATCCTTGATTTATTAAATTGATTAAATCATCGGTATAATTAGATGAATTATTTTCTTTTTTATCTTCTTGATTATTATTTATGTCATGATTATCAAAATCAGTTAAGTTGTTTATTTCATTTTGCTTAACATCATTATTTGAAACGTTGTTATTAATAAAGAAATTATCAAAATTATTAGTATTAATTTCTTGATTTTCAAAGTTTTCAATATTATTTATAAAATCATTTATAGAATTATCTTCTTGCTTTTTTTCTTCATAAACAGCAGTAGGTTTAGTATTAATATTATTATTTAATAAATCATCAAAGTCATCAATTTTAATATTGTTATTATTATTTTGCTCTTTATCATCTTCAATATTTACTTGATCATTATTTGAATTATTTATAACAACATTATCATTGTTTTCTTTTTCTTTTATTTGTTCTTCAATAAATGTTTTATCTTCACTTAATAAAGAATCATCTCTACCATAAATATTATCTAAATCATCATCGACATCTACTAATCTAAATACTTCTTCCATTGTAGTAATACCATCAATTACTTTTAAAAGTCCATCTTGAAATAAAGTTTTAACTCCTTTTTTATAAATCATACTACGAAGTTTAGCACGTCTTATATTTTCATTAATTGCATCTCTTATTTCATCATTAATTAAAAGTACTTCTTGAAGTGCAATTCTTCCTTTATATCCACCGCGACAATTTGGACAACCACTACCAGGTTCATAAATATAATCGATATCCTTATCTAAGGCTTTTTTAAAAATACGTTTTTCAGCAACAGTAGTAGCGCGTTTCTTTTTACAATTTGGACATAATCTTTTAGCAAGAGTTTGAGAAATTATTCCTTTAAGAGAAGTAGAAAGTAAATATCTTTCAACATCCATATCTAAAAGTCTTTCAATAGTTGTAAGAGAGTTATTAGTATGGATTGTAGATAAAACAAGATGTCCTGTAATAGATGCTCTTATAGCTATTTTAGCAGTTTCGCTATCTCTTATTTCTCCGATTAATATAACATTAGGGTCCTCTCTTAAAATTGATCTTAAAACAGTAGCAAAATCAAGACCTATTTCAGAATTTACTTGAACTTGATTAATTCCTTCGATATTCATTTCAACTGGATCTTCAACTGTTATGATATTAGTGCCTTCATTGTTAAGTCTTTGAAGCATAGAATAAACAGTAGTTGATTTACCACTACCAGTTGCACCAGTTACTAAAATAATTCCATTTGGATTAGCAAGCATTTCTTTTATTATTTCATAATTTTCTTTAGTAAATCCTAATGCTTCAATACCTTCAAAACTAATAGTATAATCTAGAATACGGATAACAATTTTTTCACCAAAACTAGTAGGAAGTGCAGCAACACGCAAGTCCAAATCTTTACCATTAATATTACTTTTTATAGCACCATCTTGAGGGAGTCTAGATTCAGTAATATTCATACCTGCTAAGAGTTTAACTCTAGTAGTTAAGTTTCTTTTATATTTATTTTCAACGATAGCATAATCTCTTAACTCACCATCAATACGCATTCTAATCTTCAAATAATTTTCAGCAGGATCAAAATGAATATCACTGGCATTTTTAGTGGCACCGTCGATAATAATATCATTTACTATATCAACTATTGGAACTGTTGCAAAATCAAATTCTCTCATAAATAATTGCCCCTTTTTATAATTTTTTTATTTTATTCTAGTATTTATCTATTTTTTATTATATAATAAAAATGTAAGATAATCAAGTGGATAGAAGGTGTTTATTTTTGAAAAAATTTAATAATAGGGGATTTATGATGACTGAACTTTTGGTAGTTGCTGTTGTAGTTTTAGTAATATTTACAGTTTTATTTACAAATTTTGTTCCTACTAAAGGAGAGTATGAAAAAAGAATAGAGTATAATGATGTTGAAAGTTTGTATGCTAATTATTATTTGAAAGTATTGTTATTAAGATACTTTTATAATGATGGTAGTAGAATTAATTTAACACTTAACTCTGATGATTACTTGACAATAATAGAAGATGGGTTATGTCTTTCAAATTATAGTTATGGTGGTTTTTCTTGTCAGTTACTTGCAGATCAATATAATATATCTGATGCAGTAATTACAAATTATAAACCATCTGATTATTCGGGACCACTAAGTACTTATATAAACTATCTTGATATAACAGAAAATAATGATGGAGAACTTTTAAGATTAACTGTTAAAACTAAAACAGGTTATTCAAGTGATCAATTTTATTCAAAAATATGCAATATCGTAACTTATGGTGACTGGGGTAATTGGCAAGTTGAACCATGTACTGGAGATAGTAGTGTATGTGAAAGTGATGACAAAAAAGTTAATCTGTACAATAATGGAACAGCAAAACCAACTGACTGTGATATTAATCCATTATGTTATTATGAAGGAGAAAACTATTATATTGTAACTTATCCTTGTACAGAAAATTGTGACAATATAATGACATTATATAGAATAAGACGTAAATATATTTCAGAAAATGATAGTGAAAACTTTTCTATATCACCATGTTAAGGAGGTAAAGAATGAAAAAATTGAATAATAAAGGTTTATCTGTTGTTGAATTTATTGTAGTATTTGTAATGCTTATGATATTAGTATTTGGTATGATGGATGTAATAATTTCCTTAAAAAATTCTAATAGTACAACTACTATGAAAAAAGAACTTTTAGAATATAAAACTACACTAACTAAAGTAATAAGTGATGACTTAATAAAAAGAGAATTTAAAGAATTAAAAAATGTTGATACTTCAAATACAACTGTATCTGCAGTATTTAAATTTGCTGATGATAGCGAATCAACCTTTAGTATTGATTATAATAATTTTATTATAACTTATAATAATAAAACTTATCCAATTCCTAAAAGCGAATATTTGGAAATAGATGGAGTTATAACTATCAAAACAAGTGCTGATGGCAAATTTTTACTTATCAATATTCCTTATTTTGAAATCGATAAAGATGTAAATTATGGAATAAATATCGTTCATCCTATAGGCTTAAAATAATATAAATTATAAAAGTACTGATTCCTGCATGAATTATTCTTGATAGTAAAAAAGGATAATATTTAATTTTATAATTATTTAAAATATTAAAGATTTGAGCATGAATACTTAAACCACCAAATGATATTAGAAAACATGAAAAACATACTTTTAAATTGTAAGAGATGTTTGTCATAGACAAATATTTAAGTCCTGTTGTTTGCTCTATTATACCTTTGAATAATGAGTTAAATAAAGGATTTATATCAATATCTATTAAATTTATTAAAATAATAAAGCAAGTAATAATACCAAAGACATTTAAAAGAGTAATAATAGTTTTTGAAATACTTCCTAAAAACTCTTTTATTATATTGGTATTATTTATTTTTTTGTTAAAAATGGCAAGTGATTTTTTAAAACTAATAGTTTCTATTTTTTCATTATTCTGATATAAATTTCTAAATAAAATACCAACAATAATATTACCTAAAATATGAGAAAATAAAATTAACATACCAATTTTTTTATCATTTAAAAACATAACACCAACTGTATTAATAACAAATAAAGGATTGGCAAAAAAAGTAAAATTTAGCATTTTAGAAGCATCAGTTTCATTGATTAATTTTTTATCTAATAGATCATTTATTAATCTGCCACTACTTGGGAAACCACTTAACATAGATGAAAAAAAGACAAAAGCTGAGATACCTTTAGTTTTAAATAAAACATGCCATAATTTATTAAAAATATTACCAAGAAAATCAGGTAATCCAATAGCCGTTAAAACAGAAGTTAAAATAAACATAGGAAATAGTGAAGGAAAAATATTTTTTAAAAATAAGTTCATACTAAATTCTATAGAGCTTGCAACAATCTTAGTTTTAGTAAAAATACTATAGATTAAAAATATAATAAATAAAAAAGTTGTAAATTTAACAAATATTTTTTTCATATTCCAAATATCCTCTGTTATAATTATATTAAGGAGAAATTTTATGATACAAAAAATTAAAAACAATTTGATAAATTTTTTTAAAGATCCTAAAGAAGTTATATCTTTTTTTGCACCAATTCTAGTTGCTTTAATTCTTATTATTCCAACAGATTATACTTTAACTATTGGTGGTGGCATAATAAATATGGATAAAAAAATAGAAGTAGAAAATGAAACAAAAAAAGAAGGAAGCTTTAATTCATGTTATGTAAAGGAATTAAATGGAAATGTTTTAACTTTTATTTTAGGTAAAATTATACCTAGTTTTACTCTTAATAAAATAGAAGAAGTAACTCTTGAAAATGAAGAAAAAAATGAGTATGATTTTAGGGAAAGAATGTATTTTAATTCATCTTTAAATAGTGCTACTAAGGTTGCATATACAAAGCTTGGTAAGAAAATCGAAATAGAACAAGAAGAAATATATGTTGTTTATGTTGATAAAAATGCTAAAACAGAAGTAGAAGTTGGAGATATTATAACAAAAGTTAATGGAAATACTATAAATACTTTGGATGATTTAAATAATTTTGTTAGTGAAAGTAAAAGTGATATTATAAATTTAACAGTTTTAAGAAATGGTAAAGAAAAAGATGTTAGTGGAACTCTTATTGATATTGATGGTGCCAAAAAAATTGGTATCTATCTTGCTGTAAAACAATATTTTAAAACTGATCCTGATATAAAATTTTCATTTAGTGATAAAGAAGTTGGACCATCGGGAGGACTTATTATGACTTTAAGTATCTATAATAAAATGGTAGATTATGATATAACTAAAGGATATAAAATAAGTGGTACAGGAACAATTGATGATGATGGCAATGTTGGTGAAATCGGAGGAGTTAAAGAAAAATTAAGCGGAGCAGTGAGCAAAAAATGTGATATTTTTATCTGTCCTATGGAAAATTATGATGAAGCAGTTAAAATAAAACAGGAGAAAAATTATGATATCAAAATTTATGGAGTATCAACATTTGATGAAGCTCTTGAAGTATTAAATAATTTATAATAATAAAAGTACCAATCAAACATTTGAAATGGTACTTTTTATTAAGAACTAATCACTAAATAGAATAGAAACAGTACTAACGAACAAAATTAGTGCTGTTTTTTTTATTATATTAAAAAAAATAATATAATATTCCTCTACGTCTTAAATACTATCGTAAATAAAACATTATGGCAATAATTTGTTTTCTTTTGGTTTATTTTAAAGAAATAAATAAAATTTAAAAAAGATTATTTTCTCTTTAAAAAAATGTAAGAATTTGGTAGAATATAATAAGACGTTTTTGAAAGTGAAGTAGAAGTATATGAAAAGAAATGAAGTAGATAGAAATAAATTGTCACCAATGATGGTACAATATCTTGATATAAAACTAAATTACGAAGATGCCATTTTATTTTTTAGAATTGGAGATTTTTATGAAATGTTTTTTGAAGATGCAGAGCTTGCATCAAGAGAACTAGAACTTACTTTAACTGGTAAAAGTTGTGGTTTAGAAAGTCGTGTTCCTATGTGTGGTGTTCCTCATCATGCTTATTTGCCATACTTAGAAAAATTAGTAGAAAAAGGATATAAAGTTGCAATCTGTGAACAATTAACTGATCCTAATCAAAAAGGTATGGTAGAAAGAGGTGTAATTCAAGTTGTCACTAAAGGTACTTTAATGGAATCAAGTAGTCTTGATGAAAAAAGCAACAACTACATAGGAAGTATCTATGACTTTTCTCATTGTTATGCTATTAGTTATGCTGATATATCAACAGGAGAAGTAAATACAGAATTAATAAATTATGATACTGAAAAATTAATAAATGAAATAATAAGACTAGACATTAAAGAATTAATTGTAAACGATTTAGTAGATAGAAAAATAATCAATACATTAAGAGAAAACTATAGCATTTTAATTACTATTTCATCTTCACTACTTGATGATGATACATACTCTTACATATATGATGGTATAACAGATGTTAGAGTAGTTAATTCTATAAAACATTTGTTATATTATTTAACTGATACTAAAAAAGGTAATTTAACCCATCTTCAAAAAGTTAATATTATAGATAAAAATAAATATTTGGAATTAGACGTTCATTCAAAAAGAAATCTTGAACTTGTTGAAACATTAAGACTAAAAGAAAGAACTTATTCACTTTTATGGCTTTTAGATAAAACAAAAACAGCAATGGGTTCTCGTCTTCTTAAAAGATGGATTGAAAATCCTTTAGTAGATAAAAAACAAATTGAAAGAAGATATGATTTTATTTCTAAACTTCTTACAGAGTTTATCTTAAAAGAAGAATTAAGAGAACTTTTAAATAACGTTTATGATCTTGAAAGATTATCAGGAAGAATAAGTTATGGTAATTTAAATGCTAGAGATTTAATTCAATTAAAAAATTCTTTAAGTACACTGCCTCATATTAAAAGAATACTTGAAGAATTGGAGTATGATAGAACTTTAGAAGTATTAGATGATTTATATGAATTACTTGATAAATCAATAAATGAAGATGCACCGGTTACTATAAAAGAAGGAAATATAATAAAAAAAGGTTATAGCAAAGAACTTGATGAATTAAAAAGTTTATCAAGTGGTGGTAAAGATTTTATCTTAAAATTAGAGCAAGAAGAAAGAGAAAGAACAGGAATAAAAAACTTAAAAGTAGGATTTAATAAAGTATTTGGTTATTACATTGAAATATCTAATGGACAAAAAGATTTAATAAAAGATGAATATAACTATACAAGAAAGCAAACTCTTTCTAATTGTGAAAGATATGTAACACCTAAATTAAAAGAAAAAGAGGATTTAATTTTAAACAGTGATGAAAAAAGTATTCAACTTGAGTATGAATTATTTATACAAATAAGAGATATTGTAAGAGGTTATATTCCAAAAATTCAAAATATTTCCAATATTATAAGTGAAGTTGATGTTTTATTATCTTTAGCAGTTGTTTCAGAATCAAATAATTATGTAAGACCTACGATTGTTAATGATAGATGTATTTACATAAAAGATGCAAGACATCCAGTAGTTGAAAAAGTTGCTAATTTTACTTATGTTCCAAATGATATTATGATGGATAATAAAACTAATATTCTACTTATTACGGGACCAAATATGAGTGGTAAATCAACTTTTATGAGAACACTTGCTCTTACGATAATTATGGCTCAGATGGGTTCATTTGTTCCTTGTAAAGAGTGTAAAATACCTATTTTTGATAAGATATTTACAAGAATTGGTGCAAGTGATGATTTGGTATCTGGTGAATCAACATTTATGGTTGAGATGAAAGAAGCAAATAATGCAGTATCAAATGCAACAGAAAATAGTTTGATTTTATTTGATGAATTAGGTCGTGGAACTGCAACATACGATGGAATGAGTCTTGCTAGATCAATTCTAGAATATGTTCACAATAAAGTAAAATGCAAAACTTTGTTTTCAACTCATTATCATGAATTAACTATTTTAGAACAAGAGCTAAGGAACTTAAAAAATGTTCATGTTTCTGCTTTAGAAGAAAATGGTACGATAACATTCTTACATAAAGTAAAAATGGGGCCAGTTGACAGAAGTTATGGTATTCATGTTGCTTCTTTAGTAGGTCTTCCAAAAGAAATAATAGATAGAGCAACCGAGATTTTGGATATTTATGAAAATCCTAAAAATAAGAAAGAAGTTTATAAGCAAACTAGTCTTAATTTGGATATGGCAGAAGAAAAACATGACGTTATAAAAGAAAAATTAAAAGAAGTTGATATCTTAAAAATAACACCACTTGAAGCTTTAAATATTTTAGATGAATTAAAGAAAGAAATAAATGAAAATTAGTAGGTGATTTTATGGGAATATTATATGTTGTTGCAACTCCAATTGGAAATTTAGATGATTTTACTAAAAGAGCAATTGATACTTTAAAAAGTGTAGATATCATTTTGTGTGAAGATACAAGACATAGTTTAATACTTCTTAATCATTATGATATAAAAAATAAACTTCTTGCTTATCATAAATTTAATGAAAAAGAAAAAGTAAATAGTATAATAGAAATGTTAAAAAATGGCAAAAATATCGCAATAATAACCGATGCAGGACTTCCTTGTGTATCTGATCCTGGTTATATTTTAGTAGAACAGGCAAGATTAAATAACATCGAAGTAATAGGAGTTGGAGGAATAAGTGCATCTTTAACAGCTTTATCAATAAGTGGACTAAAAAATGATTCCTTTACCTTCTATGGCTTTTTTCCAAGAGAAACAAAGGATAAAAAAATATTAATTGATGACATCAAAAAAAGCAATGTTGATACCTTTATCTTTTATGAATCTCCAAAAAGAATATTAAAAACTTTAGAGTATTTAAAAGATAATCTTGGTAATATCAAAATTTGTGTTTGTTCAGATTTAACTAAACTTCATGAAAAATCATATTTTGGGAATATAAATTCTGTTTATGAAACTTTATTAAACAATGAAAATGTTGAAAAGGGTGAATACACTTTTGTTATCGAAAAAAGTTTTAAAGAAGAAGAACAAAAAGATGTAAGTACTGAATCAAAACTTGTTGATATTATGATAAAAAATAATGTTTCTTTAAAAGAAGCAATTGATATTTTAAAGAATAATGATAATAATTTATCAAAAAAAGATATATATAATGCATCATTAAACTTAAAAGATATATTAAAAAAATAGCTAATTTTGATGTGAACCCCAAATAGTAGACATCAAAAAAAAGACTAGGACATTAAAAAGAGAAAAGTAACTTTCACTTTTCTCTTTTTGTATAAGTTTTTCTCTTTTGTTTTTTCTTGCCTTTAATTCTTATTGTGTTGTAAAATAATATCCAATCTTCTACAAGTTGTATATATTCTTGTAAAGATGATATATTATTGTTGTACAAAGTTTCTTTTTTTAAAAGAGCATGCCAGCTCTCCATAGGTGAATCATCAATCGGAGTTCCTTTTCTGGACATAGAAATTTGAATACCA
>JAQXMG010000056.1 GCA_029012525.1 bacterium | reverse complement strand
AGTTGTAAAGGAATTAAAAGAATACCATAAACCATTTATCGTTGTTTTAAATACTAAAAATCCAAATAGTGTTGATACTAGAAATCTTGCGAGTAACTTAAAAGAATCTTATGGTGTTCCTGTTCTTCCAATTGATGTTTTATCAATGAATGAAAAAGACACTTTTGATATTTTACGTGAAGCTTTATATGAATTTCCTATTATGGAAGTTAAATTTGAGATACCCGATTGGATTGGAGTTTTAAATAAAGACCATTATGTAAAAAAAGAGTATATTGAAAAAATTAAAACTGCAGTTTATGAGGTTGATAAATTAAGAGACGTAGATAATTTAACCAGTTATTTTGATAACTGTGAATATATTTCTAAAGCTTATATGTCAAAAGTTGATCCATCAAGTGGAACAGCAACGATTACTTTAGATGCACCTGATGATTTATTCTCTAAAGTTTTAAATGAAATGATTGGTGTTGATATAACATCAAAAGCTAATTTACTTGCAATGTTTCAAGATTACAATGAATCTAAACTAGAATATGAACAATTTAAAACAGCTTTAAAAATGGTTAAAACAACAGGTTATGGTGTTGCTAATCCTACATTAAAGGATATGAAATTAGATACTCCTGAAATAACTAAACAAGGAAGTAGATATGGTATAAAACTAAAAGCAACAGCGCCATCAATTCATATGATAAGAGTCGATGTTGAAAGTACTTTTGAACCAATAATAGGTAGTGAAATGCAAAGCAAAGAGTTAATTGATTATCTTATGAAAGATAGTGAAACTAATCCATCAAATATTTGGAGCAGTGAAATTTTTGGCAGAAGTTTAGATGTTATTGTTCAAGAAGGCATTCAATCAAAAATTGCTATGATGCCTGAAAATATAAGATATAAATTACAACAGACGATGGCAAAAATAGTTAATAAAGGATCCAATAATCTAATTGCTATAGTAATATAAAAAAAACTTCGTTCTTGAAGTTTTTTTATTATGCTATTGTAATAGGCTTTCCATTTACACCTTTGACACTTATTGTTATCTTAAATGAAGCTTGAGTAGTAGAAATTTCATGTGTTCCTTCATTTTCAATTATATTATAAGAACTATCAAAATAAGAACTATCGACCCACATTCTAAAACGATATATGGTACTTTGTAAAGTACTATCATTATTAAATGCATAATAACTACTATAAATCAATCTATTTGATGAAGTAGAATTATAAGTTAAAGTGTTAACATCAAATGGAATTAAACTTGAAATAAGTGTTGGTGCAACAACTTCTGTTTCAACATCATCATTTACTTTAGTTAAATACATTTTAACATAGTTATTTAAAGAAGAAGAATTATCATTACTTGTTGTTAAATAAATATAATAACCAACATCTATAATACCAGTAGCACTTGATGAAACAGTAAATTCAAAGTAATCATTAGAAACCTTTGCATCATCATCACTAACAGGATTTGGGTTTTCAATATTTAAAACTGTATCATTTTCGATATAATTAAAATTAATAGTACCAGTATTAATTTTATTTTCATTACCAGTTGCACTATAAATATAAAGTGCATAAGATATACCAATAATTAATAATATACAAAAAAATGTTATAATAACGTATAAGACATTTTTATTATTTTTCATAAATTTCACATCCTTATAATATAAGAATAACATAAATTTGAAAAAAAAGCGAAACTTATTGCAAAATTTCATTAAAATATTGTCTATTTTTTATAAAAATTAGTAAAATCCCTTGATTTTATTATATATTTTGTGATACCTTATATATGTAAGCATCATATATGTTTGAAGAAAAGATGTTTATAGTAGTTATAAATTCTATGGGAGGTAAATTAATGAAAAAAGTAGAATTAGTTGAAGCTGTAGCAAGTAAAGCAAATCTTACAAAAGCAGATGCTTTAAGAGCTCTTGATGCAACAGTTGAAGTATTAACTGATGCATTAGCAAAAGGAGATAGAATTCCACTTGTTGGATTCGGAACTTTCGCTGTATCTAGAAGAGAAGCTAGAACTGGTAGAAATCCACAAACTGGAGAAGAAGTTAAAATTGCTGCTAGAAATGCTGTTACATTTAAAGCTGGAAGCGCATTAAAAGAAGCAGTTAATAGATAAAAAGCCTTTGGCTTTTTTTCTTTTTCTGATATAATTATTTTTGGAGGTTAAGATATGAAGAAAGTAGTATATGATATCTTAAGAAAAATAGAAGAACATAATTTTAAAGCTTATTTAGTCGGAGGTTATGTAAGAGATTATTTAAGAAAACAAGAAAATAGTGATATTGATATTTGTACAAATGCAACTCCTAAGGATTTATTAGACATTTTTAAAGATTACAAAGTAACATTACTTGATTATGGTAATATTATTTTAAATATAGATAATTTAAAATTTGAAATAACAACTTTTAGAAAAGAATTAAGTTATAAAAATAATAGAAAAGTAGTATCTATTGAATATGTTAATACCTACGAAGAAGATATTTTAAGAAGGGATTTTACAATTAATACTATTTGTATGGATAAAGATGGTAACATAATTGATTTATTAAATGGTAAAAAGGATTTACATAAAAAAATAATAAGAAGTGTAGGCGATCCATATTTTAAAATGAAAGAGGATTCTTTAAGAATGTTAAGGGCTGTAAGATTTGCTTGTACTCTTAATTTTAAGTTGGATAACGAATTAAAAAATGCTATTGTAAAAAATAAAGATTTGTTAAGAAAACTATCCTATGAAAGAAAAAAAGAAGAGTTAAATAAAATATTTACTAGTGACAATAAAAAATATGGAATAAGACTTTTGAAAGAATTGAACTTAGAAGATGTTTTGGAACTTCACGATATTTCTAATGTTTTACTTACTAAGGATACTATAGGTATTTGGGCCACTATAGTTAAAAAAAATACTTATCCTTTCACAAGACTTGAAAAAGAATTAATGCGTGGAGTTAATGAATTACTAAATGAAAATATAAAAGATCCAATGATAATGTATAAGTATGGTCCTTATATTTTAAGTATTGTATGTGATTTGAAAAAATTAAATAAGAAAAAGTATCTAAAAATGTATGATAGTTTACAAATAAAAGAAAGATGTGAAATAAAGATAACTAGTGAAGAAATATGTGAACTTTTAAATAGAAAACCTGGTCCATTTTTAAAAAAGATTTTTGATAAATTGGAAAAAGATTTACTAGAAAATAAGGTGAGAAATAACAATAATGAAATAAAAAAATATTTATTTAGGATATACAATAAAGAAGAAATGTGTTAAGCTCAATTCATAAGAATAACACATTTTTGTTATTAAGTAGTACAAGAAAATGATATAAAAATAGTATATAATCCACCACATTATTGTGAGAGCATTAATGAATATACAGGTAATATAATTATTTAAGAATTATCAATCAATATTATAATAGTAATTCATAATTTTTAAAAAAATAAGTTTTACTTGCTAAATAGTTTATAATTAATATATAATGATTCTAGCTGGGAGGAACTATCATGGTTTTTAGTAGTGCGATTTTCATATTTTGTTTTTTACCAATTTTATTCTTTTTTTATTTTTGTTTACCAAAAAAATGTAAAAATATTGTTTTACTTATCTTTAGTTTAATATTTTATGCATTTGGTGGAGCAAATTATTTGTTTACTTTACTTTTAACTGTATTTATATCTTATTTAGGTGGAATTTTAATAAAAAAATGTAGTAAGAAAAAACTTATTCTTTTTTTAACAATTGCCCTTAATTTATCTTTTCTTATTTATTTTAAATATACGGGTTTTATTCTATCAAATATTAATAATTTGTTTAATTTAAATATTTCAATACCATCTATAATAATGCCTATTGGTATTAGTTTTTATACATTTCAATCAATTAGTTATGTAATTGATGTTTATAGAAATGAGGTAGAAGTTCAAAAAAATTATTTTCTTCTTTTACTTTATGTATCATTATTTCCTCAACTTGTTGCGGGACCAATTGTCAGATATAAAACTGTTGAGAGTGAAATTAAAACTAGAAAAACGACTTTATATGACTTTTGCTATGGTATTGAAAGATTTATTCTAGGTCTTGCTAAAAAAGTTATTATTGCTAATCAAATGGGAAAACTTGCTGATATTGTTTTTAATACTGATTCATTTACGACTCCAGTTGTATGGCTTGGAGCAATTGCTTATATGATGCAGATTTATTTTGATTTTAGTGCTTATTCTGATATGGCAATAGGATTAGGAAGAATATTAGGCTTTAAATTTTTAGAAAACTTTAATTTCCCATATATAGCAAAATCAATTACTGAATTTTGGAGAAGATGGCATATTTCTTTATCGACATTTTTCAGGGATTATATTTATATACCACTTGGAGGTAATAGATGTAGTAAAAAAAGACAAATTTTTAATATGAGTGTAGTATGGATTTTAACAGGACTTTGGCATGGTGCAAGTTGGAATTTTGTTTTATGGGGATTGTATTATTTATTTTTTTTAATTTTAGAAAAATATGTGTTTAAAAATGTTTTAGATAAAATTCCTAATGTTCTAAGGCATGCTTTAACGTTACTAATTGTACTTATTGGTTGGATGCTATTTAGATTGGAAGATTTATCCGTTTTCAAAGATGTTATAATATCAATGTTTAATTTTAACTTCACAACCTTAGCTTTAAGTGAAGCAAGAATTTATCTTGAAACTTATTATATATACTTTATATTAGCAATTATATTTTCAACTCCAATTTATTATATTGTCTGTGAAAAGTTTAAAAAATATAAATTATTTGAAATATTAAAATATCTTGGACTTTTAGTTTTATTTATAATAACAATTATGTTTTTAGCTCAATCAAGTTATAATCCATTTATATATTTTAGGTTTTAAGGGGGATTGTTATGAAATATGTAAAATATTGTTTTTGTGGTTTATTTATATTTATTATCTGTTTCTTTTTCTTTACAACAATTAATAATAATGAAAATGTAAGTACACTAGAAAAAAGAACTTTGCAAACATTTCCAAATTTTAGTTTTCAAAGTGTGTTAGATGGTACTTATATGGAAGATTTAACAACAGCTTTTTCTGATCAATTAGAGTTTAGAAATTATTTAGTAAAGGGATATTATCTATTTCAATTTCAAAGATATAATGGTGATGTAGTTATTGGATATAATAATGAATTATATGCTTCTTATCAGAGAGTAGGTGATATTGATAAAACAAAAGAACAAGTGAAGAAATCAGTTGAATTAATAAATGATGTAGCAAGTGATATTGATGCAAAATTTATATTTTTATCAATACCAAGAAAAGATGCAGTAGAAAAAGATAATTTACCAAATAGTTATATAAGTAGTTCTTACATTTATGAGGAAAGCATTAACGTTATTAAAGAAAATTTAAATAGTAATATAACTTTAATTGATGCTTACGAAATATTTAATGCTGATAAAAAATTAAATAATAACAGATACTATTATTTACAAGATCATCATATAACACCAAAAGGTGCAGAAGTTTTATATAAAAATATTATTGATACTATAAATGATAAAAGAGTAAAATTTTATGATTTGTCTAATTATGATATTGGTAAAACTATTATAAATGGGTCATTTAATAACCAAATTGGACAAAGTGTTAAATCAGTTCCAGAGGATCTTTATATAATTCCAAAATTTGATATAAATTATGTTAGATATGAAGAAGAAAAGAAAAGTAATTTAAAAGTTTATGCTGAAGCTAATACTTATGAAAATGCTTATATGAAAGGTGATCATGGATATACGGTTATTGACACTAATAGAAATCAATTGCCAAATATTCTATATGTTGGATCATCATTTACTAATATATTAGAAGCTTTAAGTATTCCTAGTTTTAATAAAATGGTATCTATTGATTACAGACATAATAAAAGTGGGAATAGTATTAATTATTATGTTGAAAAATATGATATTGATTATGTTGTTTTTGTTCCGTCTCAATCTAATGATGCTTTTTCAAGTAGTATGATTAAAACTCATTTAGGACTTTAGGAAATAATAAAAAATCACATTGTTGTAATGTGATTTTTTTTATTCAGATGTATTATCTTCTGGATTTGTTGGTTCACTAGGAGTTTCTTCATCTGGTGTTTCAGAAGTTTCAGTATTATCTTCTGTTTCATTATTTTCTTCATTATCATCACTTGGAATATTTGGTATGTCAATTATGGGGCTTGATTCCTTTGCTACGACAAATTTTATGCTACCATTTATTAAATCAATTCTTTTACTTGCTGGTAAACTTTGACTAATTATTGTTCCAGCAGTTTTAGTACTTTCTTGTTCTTCAACTTCAACACTTATTCCATATGAGCTTAACCAACTTTTAGCATAAGTTATGCTTTTTCCTTCGAAGTTTGGAAGTAGTGTATATGTTTTAGTAGCACTTAAATTGCTTTTACCAATAGTTGTCATTTCAAATTGTTCTTCTATATCAAAATCCATACTTTTTATTAAACTTGTTTTTTCAATACCTAAATTCTTTTCCATTGCTTCAATACATTGTTTTAAACTGCTCTGATTAATAATATAGTCTGATAATATAAGACCGGTTCTTTCATCATATATACCTTGATTAGCACCAGATAAATATAGTTGTTGTATATTGATTAAATTGTCTTGATTGCTACTTGTGTCTAAAATAACTTTAAATATATCATAGAAAGAAAGTAATTGTTTAGTTGTAAAGTTAGTATCCATACTTTTACTCATGGTATCTAACATACTAAGCGCTTGATTAGCACTCTTTATATTTTTTGCTTGATTTAAAATTCCTTGAACTACAAGTTGTTGATTAGTTCCTCTTTGAAGATCTCCGGTTAATAGAGTTTTCCTATGTCTTGCAAGAGCAAGTGCTTGTTCTCCTGTTAAAGTTTGAACACCTTCTTTTAAACAAATAAGTTTATTAGCTGATGTTTGACGATAAGCATTTGATTCACAGAATTCCATTGGAACATCAACTGTTATTCCTCCAAGTAAATTAACAAGTTTTATAACACCTTGGAAATTTATTTTTACATAATAATTAATATCAATCCCTGTAAAGCCTTCGATAGTTTTTATCATATGACTTGTTCCGCCCCAAGCTGCATGTGTTATTTTATTTTCTGTTCCCATATTTGGAATATAAACAAAACTATCACGAGGTATACTCATAATTGTTGCATTTAAAGTTTTTGGGTTAAATGTAACAAGCATTAGGGCATCACCATTACCAGTTGCGTTTTTATTTAATGTTTCACTAGTTGAATCTATTCCCATTAAAAGAACTGTAAATGGTTCTGTTATACTGGCAGATTTATTATAATTAATCATTTCATCTCCAGTTATTTCTGCAATTTCATCTTTTTTATATTTTTTAGTTAATTCTTCAATTATTTTTGTTTTTTCTTCGATATCTTCATAACCTTCCAAAGATTTAAACATTGCAGGGTAGTCTTTAGTTGTTAATACAGCATCAATATTTTTATTGTACAAATCTTTAATCATGATAACAATATCATCATATTCAACAATTGTAGCAATTTCACTTAATTTGTATTTTTCAATTATTTCATTGGCTAATACATAACCATCTATTGATGTTTTATCAGTAACAATTCCAATTTCTTTTCCTTTTAAAGCATCAACAGCTTTAACATTACTATCGGATAAAACAACTAAAGCAGATGAATAAGTTATTGATGTCTTATTGATACTATTAATTGAAGAATAAGTTTTATATACAAAATAACCTAATCCTAATTGAACTATTATGAACAATACAACTAAAATTATATACATTATATAACTTAATATTTTTCTTTTTTGGGTTATTTTCCTTAAAAATAATACTCCAATATTTAAAATAAATAATACTCCAATTCCTATGTACCTTAACTCTGTTTCAATTCCATCTATTAAGTAAATAGAGTAGGCAATATATACAAAAGAAAAGAAACATAATATTTGTAAAATAGTTAATACAATTTTTATTTTTTTATTTTCTTTCATGTTATAATTCCTCCTTAATAACACTTTAATTATATAATAAAAAATTCTTTCTATCAATCAAAAATAAAAGACTTAATGTAAAGTCTTTTATTTAACATTTATTTTTTTGGTATAGCTCATACTTTTTCCTAAATAGGAAGCAGTGTAGGTTATTTGATATGTTCCTTTTATTGAAGTATCAATTGTAGTTATTTCATTATTTGTTGATAAATCAACTATAGTAGTAGTAATAGATGCTTCGTTTGTTTTATCAATTCCATCTTTAAATACTGAAATTGGATTACTAGATATGTTATAAGTTCCTCCGATTGCAACATTTTCTTCACTAGTATCATTATATTGGAAAGATATATTTAGATCTAAACTTACAGTAGCGCCACTACTTCTATTAGTAGTCATATTTTTATATCCAGTAACAACTTTATAAGTACCATATGCACTGTTTGTATTAAAGGTGTAAGAGTTTTCTGTTGTAAATCCAAGTAGTGTATTATCTTTATAAATGAAATATCCAAAATCTCCTGGTTTTTCAAAATTAAGCAATTTTTCATCTGCTTTTGGAGCTTCAATCCAAGAAAGAGAAATACCAGTGTCTGATTTTTGCATTTGTAATTCTGTTACATTTTCAAGTGGTACATATTTTTGTGATACATCAGTTGGTTCTGTTCCTCTTTTAAATAATTCAGTTACTTTTTGCTTATCTGGCGTATATTCACTAGGAAGTAGTTCTGATCCTTTTTCAAGTGTTACTGATACAACACTTGCTGGTTTTTTAAAGTTTGCACTGCCACTTCCATTGTATACTACTTTTGATAGAGCTTTATATAGGTTGTTTCTATGATAGTACATTTGACTATGTTCTATATAAACGCCTTTTTGGTTTTCATTATAACCAGTCCACATTACCATAGTTGTTTCACTAGAGTATCCAGCAATCCATCCATCTGGGTCAGCACTTGCTGGATATCCATATAATTTTCTTGTTTCAGCATCATAATTTGTAGTTCCGGTTTTACAAGCTACTGGAACACCTGCAGCATTTCTAATACCAGAATCAGCTGCAACACCTGTTAAGACATCAGTAATCATATAAGCGGTTGCTTCACTCATAACTTTTGTTTTTGTTGATTTAAAATCTAATGTTTCACCTGAATCTCTTAATACTATTTTATTTACAGCGTATGGTTCATAATAATAACCACCATTTGAAAATGCTGCATAAGCTCCAGACATTTCAAGAGGGTTAGATCCATTGAATGCTCCGACTGAATGTGCTTCATGAAGCCATCCTGTTTCATCAACTTCTGGAGTTATACCAAGAGATGTTACAAATTCTAATATTTTATCGTTATCTACTTCTCTAAATGCTAAAAGTGCAGGAACGTTTCTTGAATCTCTAAGCGAATATCTTAAAGTAATATTTCCAAGATAAGCTCCATCAAAGTTACTCATATAACTTCCACCATAAGAAACTTTCTTATCGTTAAATATTTTACCAGTTGACCAATTATTATATTCAATGCCTGGTCCATAATCGAATAATGGTTTTGCAGTTGAACCTATTTGACGTTTAATATCAGTGGCGTAACTTAAAACTCTTTCTCCAGTTCTATTTCTTCCAGCTCCAATAGCAAGTATTTTACCTGTATCAGAATCTAAAACTGCAACTCCTGCTTGAATAGTTTTATTTGGCCATTTATATGTTTTACCATTAAAAATATCATTAATACCATCTTGCATTTTTGTATCCATATTTGTATAAATAATCATTGGATAAGAATAAGGATTAAGACCTGTTTCATTTTCAACTTCATTTGCAACTAAATCTAAATATCCTTGATATGGATTAGAACTTGTATTTGATTCTTTTAATAAATCTCTTATCTTTATTTTATTAGCCATATCAGCTTCTTCTTGAGTAATATAACCGTGTCTTACCATTAAATTTAAAACTATTTCACGTCTTGCATAAGCTTTTTCAGGATGAAGGGTTGGATCGTATCCATCCGGTGCTTGGAAAAGTCCTGCAATTAAAGCGGCTTCTGAAAGATTTATTTCACTGACACTTTTATTAAAATATGCTTGACATGCTTGTTCAACTCCGTAGGAATAATTCCCAAGGTATGGTGTATTAACATAGAATTCTATTATTTCCTGTTTTGTATAAGCTTTTTCTATTTTAAATATTGAAAAATAAATATCAGTAAATTTTCTTTTTAATGATACATCAGTTGAAGAAAATCTATTTTTAGAAATTTGCATTGTAAGAGTAGAACCACCACCTGCATCTCCTCTTCCTAAAAGTTGTCCAATCGCTGCTTTGAAAAATCTTGGGGCATCAAAACCATTATGTTGGAAAAATCTTGAGTCTTCCGTTGCAATAATCGCATCTATTAATACTTCAGGTAGTTCATTATAAGTTACTTCTTCACGTTTTTCATCACCTAAAGTAGCAATTAAATTATTTTCATTATCATAAACTAAAGTTGATTCTTTTGATTTTAAATTATCAACATCAAATTCAGGGGACTCTAATACTATGTAAGTAAAGAAAGCAACAAATGCTAAAACTCCAATAATTCCAAATATAAAGCATAAAATACAAAGAGTTTTAATTAATTTTCTTATCTTACTTGTTCTCGATGTTAAATCAAGTACTTGAGTAAAGATAACGATTACTATATATATAGCAAAAAGACCCACTGCAACCAAAATATCAAAAACCTTATAAAATATTGATAAACCAATAAGGCCAAATCCTATCAAGAATAATACAAATGGAATTGACATTTTTTTACCTTCGTTATTATCTTGTTTTTTCTTAATTTTTTTTTCTAAAACTTTTGTATTTCTAAGTCTTTCCATATTTTTTTTAGTTTTAAGTTCTTTTTTATCTGTATTTTTCTTTATTTTAGGTACTTTTAATTTTAATTTAAATTTTTTCTTTTTTTTATCATTCATAGAATTCCTCCATATTTGTCAATTATCTCTAAATAATCAAGTCTTGGGTTAAGTTTTAAAGTAATTTCATAACCAGACTTTTCAAAAAAAATTATTGGAACTGATTTTTTGTTAGTAGCTTCTATATAGTTTATGAAATCTTTTGCAAATAAAAAATAAGTTTTATTAAGTTTTGTAAATCTTACTATTAAAAATCCAATACCACCATGTTTTATAATCCTTTTTAAATGTATTATTTGATGCTTGTGAATGTTACTTAATGGAAATGAAGTTTTAGCTGTTGTTTCTTTTGCTTCAAAATCTATATAATGTCCTTTATATATACCATTATAGTCAGTAGTTGATGGCTGTTTAAAGTAAGCTTTAGTTATTTTTTCAAAATTAGTAGAAACTACTTGAATAGGTGTTGGTTTTTTATAAATTACTGCAATATCTTTTTCTAAGTAGTAATTATTAGTATCATTTAAATCATCTTCTAATGTCATACCACGATTTCCATAATTATTTACCTTTGAAAATTCTTGTTTTTTAATGTTTCCTGGATAATTTATCTTCATAAACCTCACCTAATAAAAATTATACTATAAAATTTAATCTTTTGCTACTTTTATATAAGAAAATATAGTAAACTTTTGTCGAATATAACAAATTATTTTACAAAAGTTATATAATAATAATGGAGGAATTTTATGAAAAATAATTTAGCTTATGTTGTACTTTCTAATTTAATAAAAGATGTGAGTTATTCCAAGTTTAAATTAAATAGTAATAGGTTTAAAAAATAGTCTGTCTTGACATTTTATACTAAAATGATTAATATATTTTTTTGTGAAATTGGAGGGTTTATGTTTGAAAAAAAATATAATATAAATCAAATTTATATAGGAAATTTATATTTTGTAAAAAATAGTAACAAAGATTTGATACTTATAAGAACAGGTATTTTTTATAATGTAAAAGATAATAAATACTTGGATTTTGAAACTAATGAAATCTATTTATCTCATGATTATTATTTTGCTGGTGATATTGTTTTAGATTTTAACAATTTTATTCCAATTAAAAGTTTTTTTGAAGAAAATAATATAAATTATAAGAATCATATGTCTATTAAGAAAATAGCAAATGTTTCAATGTTTGTAAAAGAAAAATCTAATTCAGAAGATTATATGGTAATAATAAAAAAATCAGGGAAGAGTAGTTATGTCAAAAAAAGAACAATATGATATTAAATATAAATCATTTATGACAAAAGATGAAAT
>JAQXMG010000055.1 GCA_029012525.1 bacterium | reverse complement strand
TCTCAATTTACAACATTACCAAATACAAAATATTATAATGTATATACAACAGAAAGTGCATATACAAATGCAAGATTACAACATGCGTTAATGGAGACGGGAAACTGGTATGGTGATGACGCGTACTTCGTTTTTTCTAGCTATCCGTGGTTCCTTCGTGGGGGCCTTAGTGATTCTGGCAATGCTGGTGTTTTCTACTACAGCCGCTTCGATGGCGGCAGCAGTACGTATTATGGTTCTCGTCTTTCAGTCACAATTAACTAATTGTTAAATTTTGTTTAACAATTAGTTAAAGCACTAAAAAACCCACTAATACGAAGAATAGAAATAAATTATTTAAAAGTAATGTAAGAAATAGTAAGAAACTTTTCCATATTTCAAACTGGATTTTGAAATACTGGAAAAAATAAAAAAATAAGATAATAAAGTATATATCTTTCCAGTTTGAATTGGATTTCAAATTGGAAAGATTTTTATTATTTATAATCAAAAAATTAAACAGCGTTTAGTTAATTTATCTTTGATAATAATATATTTTTTGAGTTTTTTTAAAAAAACATTTTACAAATTTGTTTTTTGTGTTATAATACTTGTAGCAACGAAGTGGGAATTTCCCACTTTTTATATTAACAAGGAGGTAAAATAATGGATAACTTGAAAAAACTAATTGATAAAGAATTAGAAGAGCTTTCTTTTAAAGTTTTTGAAATAAGTTATAAAAAAGGTAAACCTAACAAATTAGAGATAGCTTTAGAAGGAGAAGATTCTTTTAATATCGACAAAATCGTTTCTGCTACTAAGATAATTAATCCAATTGTTGAAGAAAATTTTAAAAAGTCTGAAAGTTATGTTTTAGATGTTTATGGAAAGGAGAATAATTATGAATAGTGATGAATTTTTAAAAGCAGTAAAAATACTTGAAGAAGAAAAGCATATTGATAGAGAAACTATTTTTGATGCTATGGAACTTGCTCTTACATCTGCATATAAAAAACATTATGGAAAACCAAATTGTAAAGTTGTAATTAACAAAGAAACTGGAGAGATTAAGGTATATTCTTATAAGACTGTAGTTGAAGACATTTACGCTGAAGATGATGAAGAGGAAGAATTAGATGAAAATGGTGAAGTTATTGTAAAAAATAAACCAAAATATAATGTTGCACCTGAAGAAATTAAAATATCTCTAGAAGATGCTAGAAAAATTGATAAAAGATATGAATTAGGAGATACTGTTGATACTGAAGTAACACCACATGATTTTGGAAGAGTTGCTGCAAGTACTGCTAAACAAGTTGTAATTCAAAAAATTAGAGAAGCTGAAAGAGAAAGCTTAATTAGTGAATTTAAAGATAAAGAAGGAGAATTAGTTCAAGGTGTTGCAGAATTAGAAGATGAAGGAAACTATTATATTAACTTAGGAAGAACTAATGGAATTTTATCTAAAAAAGAATTAATTGGCGATGAAAAAATAGAAATGGGTTCAAGTGTTAAAGCTTATGTTTCTAAAGTGGATAGCAATAATAAAGGAACAATTATTTTACTTACAAGAAGACATCCTAATTTTGTAAAAAGATTATTCGAACTTGAAATACCAGAATTGGCAGATGGTTCAGTCGTTATTTATGGTGTTGCAAGAGATCCGGGTGTTAGAAGTAAAGTATCTGTATTTTCTGAATATGCTAATATTGATCCAATTGGTTGTTGTATTGGTGAAAAAGGTTCAAGAATATCTAATATAATAAAAGAACTAAATGGAGAAAAACTAGATATTATAAAATATGATGAAGATAAAGAAACATATATTAAAAATAGTTTAAGTCCTGCTAAAAACGTTAGAGTATTTATTCTAGATCCAAAAAAACAAGAAGCTCTTGCTATAGCAGATGGAGAAGATTTCTCATTAGCATTAGGCAAAAAAGGTTCAAATGTAAGACTTGCAAGTAGACTAACTAAATACAAAATTGATGTAAAAACAAGTGAACAAGTACAAGAAATGGGAATAACAATTAAATAATGAAACCTAAAAAAATTCCTTTAAGAACATGCGTTGTTAGTCACGAAAAGTGTGAAAAAAAAGACCTTTTTAGAGTTTTAAGAACACCTGATAAAGAAGTAGTAGTTGATTATACTTTAAAACAAAATGGACGTGGGGCTTATTTAAAAAAAGATGAAGATGTAATATTAAAAGCAAAAAAAACTAAAATACTTGATAGGGTTTTAGACGTCGTTGTACCTGATTCTATATATGATGAATTAATTAAAAATATATAATGAAAGAGGTGATTTTAATGATGAGTGTTACTGAATATGCAAAAGATGTTTCTGTTAGCGTGTCTCATATATTAAAATTATGTGATAAATTAAATATTCCTGTAAATAGTGAAGATGATATGCTAAGTGAAGACGATATCATTATGCTAGATGAGGAATTAGATAGTGAAGATTTAATTGAAGAAGAAAATTTCTTTGAAGAAGAAACTTTAAAAGAATTGAAAATTGATGAGACAACTAAAGATAAAATGAAACCAAAAACAATTTCTAATAAAGTAAAAGAAGACAATAATAAATATAAACAAGAAAAAAAGAAAATGTATAAAAACAAAGAAAAACTACAAGATAATACAAATGAAATTGATGAAAAAATTGTTTTATACAAAGATGCTATGACTGTTAAAGATTTAGGCGATGCTTTAAATGTTAATCCAATGGAAATAATTAAAAAATTATTTAATTTAGGAGTTATTGTAAATATTAATCAAAGTCTTGATTATGAAACTGCAGAATTAGTTGTCGTTGATTATAATAAAGAGTTAAAAAAAGAAGAAACTAGAGATATTGTAAATTTTGAAGAGTATGAAATAGTTGACAAAGAAGAAGACCTAGTTAATAGACCTCCAGTTGTTACTATAATGGGACATGTAGATCATGGAAAAACTTCACTTTTAGATGTTATTAGAAAAAGTAATGTAGTAAGTGGAGAAGCAGGTGGTATTACTCAAGCAATTGGTGCTTATCAAGTAAGCGTTAATGATAAATTAATTACATTTATTGATACCCCAGGACATGCTGCTTTTACTGAAATGAGGGCAAGAGGAGCATCTATTACTGATATTGTTGTAATTGTAGTATCAGCAGTAGATGGAATAAAACCACAAACAGTTGAAGCAATTGATCATGCCAAAGCTGCAGGTGTTCCAATAATTATTGCTATTAATAAAATGGATTTGCCAAATGCTAATCCGGATAGAGTATTACAAGAAATGATGGAATATAATTTAACTCCAGAGATTTGGGGTGGAGATGTTTTAGTTAATAAGATTTCTTGTGTTACTAAAGAAGGAATTAATGAGTTATTAGAAAATATCCTTTTAGTAGCGGAGATGAATGAATTAAAAGCAAATCCAAATAGATATGCTACAGGTTCTGTTGTTGAAGCAAGACTAGATAAAAACATTGGAAGTATTTGTACTTTACTTATTCAAAATGGTACTTTAAGACTTGGAGATCCAATTGTTGTTGGTAATTTCTATGGTAAAGTTAGAACTTTAAAAAATGATAGAGGAGAAAATATTTCTCAAGCTACACCATCAACACCAGTTGAAATAACAGGTTTATCAGAACTTCCTGTTGCAGGTGATAAATTTATGGCTTTTGAAACAGAAAAAGAGGCAAGAAGAATATCTGATGAGAGAAAAACAAGAAGTAAAGAAGCCAATACTAATAGAAATGGTATGACATTAGATGATTTATTTAATAAAGTACAAGAAGGAGCTAAAAGAATTAATGTTGTCTTAAAAACAGATGTTAAGGGATCTGAGGAAGCAGTAAAAAATTCTTTAGCTAAAATTAATATTGATGGCGTAAAGGTTGATGTTATAAGAAGTGGTGTTGGATCAATTACTGATAGTGATATTTTACTTGCTAATGCTTCTAATGCAATTATTTATGGATTTAATATAAGACCAGATAATAAAACAATAGAATTCGCCAAAGAACATAATGTAGAACTTAGAATGCATACAATTATTTATAAGATAATTGAAGAATTAGAACAAGCTATAAAAGGTATGTTAGACCCTGAATTTGAAGAAAAGGTTCTAGGACAAGCTGAAGTAAGACAAATCTTTAAATTTTCTAAGGTTGGTCAAATTGCAGGTTCTCATGTTATTGATGGTGTTATAAAATCTAATTCTAAAGCTAGATTGATTAGAGATGGAGTTATAATATACGATGGTAAAATAGCAAGTCTACAAAGAGAAAAAGATAAAGCAAATGAAGTTAAAAAAGGACTTGATTGTGGTATTACTTTAGAAAATTATAGCGATATAAAAGAACAAGATATAATTGAAGCTTATGAACTTGTAGAGGTAAAAAGATGAATGAGATAAAAACTAAAAAAATTGGTAGTACTTTTGCAAGAGAAATAAGCCATATCTTAAGTGAAGAAGTAAAAGAACCACTTGCTAAATTTGTAACTATTACAGGATGTGATGTAACAAATGATTTATCCTTTGCTAAAGTATATTTTACTAATCTTAAAGGTGATAAAGAAGAAGTTATAAATTCTTTAAATAAAGCAGCTAATTTTATTGAACTTGAATTATCCAAAAGAATAGATATTAGAAAAATGCCACAAATAAGTTTTCATTATGACAATTCTTATGAATATGGACAAAATATTGATAAATTAATCGAAGAATTACATAAAGAAGAAGAGTAATTCTTCTTTTTTTGTCTTTTTTTGTAAAATAAAATTTGCTCAAAATGTAAAATGAAATTTGCTTTTTTTGTAAAATGACTGAATAAATGTTGTATCAAATGTGATATTAAAAATTAAAAATTATGAAAAAGAAGAATTGATTTTCTTCTTTTTTTATTTTAAGATATCTTTAGGTGGAATATTATGGATGGAATATTACTTATAAATAAAGAAAAAAATTATACATCAAGGGATGTTGTAAATATTGTAGGAAAATATCTTAATACTAAAAAAGTTGGACATTTTGGAACACTTGATCCAATGGCAACAGGACTTCTTATTTTAGGAGTTGGAAAATATACTAAGTTTCAAAAAGTTATGGATAAAGAAATAAAAGAATATGAAGTTTCTGTAAAACTTGGAGTAAAAACCGATACCTATGATATAACAGGAAATATTTTAGAAGAAGAACAAACAAATAATATAGATTTTGATAAATTAAAAAAAGATTTATTATCATTTAAAAAAAGATATTATCAAGAAGTACCAATTTATTCTGCAGTTAAAGTAAATGGAAAAAAACTATATGAATATGCAAGATGTAACGAAAAAGTTATATTGCCTAAAAAAGAAGTAGAGTTATATTCTATAACAAATATTAAACTTATTGATGATACTTTATATTTTAATGTTGTTGTAAGTAAAGGATTTTATATAAGAAGCTTAATAAATGACTTAAGTA
>JAQXMG010000054.1 GCA_029012525.1 bacterium | reverse complement strand
AAAAAAGTATTAGAAAATTCAATAAACAATGATATGGTTTCGCATGCTTATTTGTTTTCTGGTCCACGTGGAACAGGAAAAACAACAACAGCAAAATTAATTGCAAAATTAGTAAATTGTGAAAATAGAGAAGGCTTAAATCCATGTAATAAATGTGAAAGTTGTGTTACATTTAATAACAAAAATAATCCTGATATAATTGAAATAGATGCAGCATCAAATAATGGTGTTGATGAAATAAGAGAAATAAAAGAAAAAGTTGATCTTATGCCTTCCATTTCAAAATATAAAGTTTACATAATTGATGAAGTTCATATGTTATCTATTGGCGCTTTCAATGCTCTTTTAAAAACGTTAGAAGAACCTCCAAAACATGTAATATTTATTTTAGCAACTACAGAATTTTATAAGGTTCCAGAAACAATAGTATCAAGATGTCAATGTTTTAGTTTTGAGCGTATTGAAGAAGTTGATATTGTAAAAAAATTAAAGGAAATTGTAGAAAAGGAAAGAATAGATGTTTCTTTGAATGTATTGAAGCTTATTGCAGAATATTCAGATGGAGGATTAAGAGATGCAATTAATCTTTTAGATAAATTGATTTGTTCTAGTGATAAAATAACTGAAAACGATTTTTATGAAATAAAAGGGTTAACAAAAAAAGATGATTTAGAAAAAATAATATTAGATATAAAAAATCATAAGATAAAAGAATTATTTGATAAAATAGATGAACTAAATAAACAAGGAAAAAATTTAGTTTTATTTTCTGAAGAATTAATGACATATTTAAAAGATCAATTAATTAAGTCAGTTTCTGGAGATAATATTATGTTGTCTAATAAACAAATATATCAATCTATCGATATAATTAATAATACGATAAATAGTATGAAAAATAGTAGTTTTCCTAAAATAATGTTAGAAGTAGGTTTATTAAAAATTATAGATTTAATGAATGAAGAAAAATCTAATTTGAATGATGCTGTAAATGATAATAAAACTAGTTTGAAAGAAAAAAAAGAACAAGAAGAAGTAGAAAAAGATACAGAAATAGCTAAGCCAATTAATTTAATTAAAGAAAAAAATATATATGTAGAAGATGGTAAAATAAAATTTGAAGAAGCAAAAGAAATAGAAGAAAAAATTAATAAATTAACTGAGCAAATAGAAAAAAATAGGAAAATAAGAATTAATAATACTTTTGCAACAGCTGATAAAAATATATTAGAAACATTAAAATTAAATTGGAATTTAATAAGTAACTATTCTATTGATAAAAATTATTCTTCTGTTTGTTCATATTTAATAGATGGTAAACTAAAAGCTGCTGGAAAAGATTATATTATTGTTTCATTATTATATAGTTCACTTTTGAAAAATGCTTTAGTTAATATAGAAAAGATAGAAAAATTGCTAGAAAAAGTAATGAATCATCATTATAATATTGCATTTATTTTAGAAGAGGAATGGTCAAATTTAAAGGAAGAATATATTGAAAATATTAAAATGGGACAAAAATATGAATTGAAAGAAGAAAGTAATATTGATTATAATAATGATACAAATAATTTATTTGTTACTGAAAAAAGTGATATAGTAAAAGAGGCAGAAGATTTATTTGGAAATGATATTATAGAAATAAAATAAAAAAGGAGAGATGATATTATGAATATGCAAGCATTAATGAGACAAGCTCAAGCAATGCAAAAAGAATTAACAAATACTCAAAAGGTAATTAACGAAACTGAATTTACAGGAAAAAATGGAGTTGTAACTGTTCGAGTAATGGGGACAAAAGAAGTTAAAGAAGTAAAAATAGATGATGATAAAGAAATATTAGATGATGTATCATTGTTATCTGATATGGTTTTACTTGCTTTAAATGATGCATTTAAACAAGTGGATAAATTTAAGGAAGAAAAATTAGGAAAGTACGCTAATATGATGCAAGGTTTGATGTAGTTATGTATCCCAAAGTATTAAATGATTTAATTGAATGTTTTAAGAAGTTGCCAGGAATAGGTGAAAAAACGGCTGAAAGATTGTCTTTTGCTGTTTTAAATTTTGATGAAGAAGAAGTTAACATGTTTAGCAATAGCATATTAAATTTACATAAAAAAATAAGACCATGTAAGAAATGTGGTACATTAACAGATCAAGAATATTGTTTAATCTGCCAAGATAAAACTCGAAGTAAAGATACTTTAATTGTTGTTGAAGACTCAAAAGATGTATTTTTATTTGAAAAAATTGGTAATTATCATGGTAATTATCATGTTTTAGGTGGGTTGATTTCACCACTTGATGATATTGGACCAAATGATATTTCAATAAAAGAATTAGTAGAAAGAATAGATAAAGATAATATAAAAGAAATTATATTAGCTATTAAATCAAGTATAGAAGCAGATACCACATCATTATATATAAAAAAAATACTAGAAAATAAAAATATAAAAGTTACAAGAATTGCAAGTGGAATTCCAATTGGAGCAGAAATGGATTATGTTGATGCTTTAACACTTGAATCTGCTCTTAAAAATAGAATGGAAATAGACAATAATTTACTTTAATTCATATAATTATATTGGTGATTGATTTTGAAAAAAATTGTTAATATAACAAAAAATATTATTTTGGCGCCATTTATACTATATATATATAATTTGATATCAGTACCATTTAATATCGTAATACCAATAAATATATTTAATACTTTAATTGTAGGATTTTTGGGAATTCCTGGTTTAGTTACATTAATAATATTTAAATTGATTGCATTTTAGGAGGAGAAATTGTTAGAAGAATATAAAGAAGTACAACCACAATTTTTTAAATATGTAGAAAAAGTTATAAAAAATAATAAATTGACTCATGCATATTTAATTGAAACAAATGGATTACCATATGGTTTTGATATAGCATTAGCTTTATCAAAAACTTTTTTGTGTCCAAAAAATAAGTTAAAAAAAGAAAACTGTGAAGGGTGCTTTATATGTTCTAACATTGAAAAGGGGAATTATCCTGATTTAAAAATAATTGAAGCAGATGGAAAAAATATAAAAAAAGAGCAACTAATAGAATTACAAGAAGAATTTAAGGTTAAAAACTTATATGGTAAATACTTAATTTATATCATAAAAGATGCTAGTTTATTAAATAAAAGTTCTGCTAATACAATTTTAAAATTTTTAGAAGAACCAGAAGAAAATATTATTGCTATATTAATAACAGATAATATTTATAGCTGTATAGATACAATAGTATCAAGATGTCAAATTTTATCTTTAAAAAATAATAATGATAATGAAATTAATGAAAATATTTATATGAAATATAAAAATCAACAAGATTTACAAGATTTTATAATAGAAGTTAATAAAAATATAATTTTATTTTATGAAGATTTAGAAAAATATAAACAAGAAACAATAGTTTATTATGACTTTAATTATTTTAAAGATAAAATAGAATTATTATTATTAATAGGGTTACATTTATATATCGAAGTTTTAAATATTAAATATGATAGAAATATAGTTAATTTAAAGGATTTTGAAGATAAAATAAAAAAAATAGCATTAAATAATGAAACTAGTGATATAATAAAGAAAATTGAGATTATTAATAATTTTTTAAATAATAATAATCTTAATATAAATAAAGAATTATTTTTAGATAATTTTATTATTACTTTTAGTGGAGGAATAAATGATTAGAGTTGTTGGTATAAAATTCGAAGATTCAAATAAAATATATTATTTTTTACCTAATGAAATTGAACTTAAAATAAGTGATAAAGTAATAGTAGAAACTGAAAGAGGAAAACAATTTGGCTATGTAGCAACTGATTATATTGAAGTAGATGAGAATCGTCTTTTAACTCCCATTAAAAATGTTGTAAAAAAGGCAGATAAAAAAGATTTAATAACTCATGAAAAAAACTTAAAAGATAGTAAACGTGCTATAGTAGATGCTAATCATTTTATTGAAGAATTAAATCTTGATATGAAAATATTAAATGCTAGTTTTACTTTTGATCGAAATCAACTATTATTTAACTTTTTGGCGGATGAAAGAATAGACTTTAGACTTCTTGCTAAAAAGTTGGCTTCAATTTATAAAACAAGAATTGAATTAAGACAAATTGGAGTAAGAGATAAGGCACGTGAAATTGGAGGATTTGGGCAATGTGGAAGACCACTTTGCTGTTCCAAATTTTTGAAAGAATTAAATGCAGTATCAATAAATATGGCAAAAAATCAAAATTTAGCACTTAATCCTCAAAAAATAAATGGTTGTTGTGGTAGGTTGATGTGTTGTTTATCCTATGAAAATGATTTATATGATGAATATAAGAAAGGACTTCCAAGTGTTGGTGATAAAATTGAAACGGATGAAGTAACAGGCAAGGTTATTGATGTTGATTTATTTGCTAAAAAATACAAAGTAGAAAAAGAAGACGGCACAGTTGTTGAAATAAAAAAGTAAAGGAAATGGTAATATGAAATTAATCGTAGGTTTGGGTAATCCAGGATCTATTTATGATAATACAAGACATAATATTGGTTATATGGTTATTGATAAATTTGCCAAAGAACAAGGTCAAAAAATAGAAACTAAAAAATTTAATGGACATTTTGCAAAATTTATATATAATAATGAAATAGTTATTTTATTAAAACCTTTATCTTATATGAATTTATCTGGAGAAGTAGTTAAAAAGTATGTGGATTATTTTAAAATTAATCTTGAAGATATTCTTATTATAAACGATGATTTGGATATGCCACTTGGAAAAATAAAACTAAAAGAAAAAGGTTCTAGTGGTGGACATAATGGTTTAAAAAATATCGAATTAAATTTAAAGACAGATAATTATAAGAGATTAAAAATAGGAATATCAAATAATAAAAACATAAATACAAAAGATTATGTTTTAGGTCATTTTAATAATAGCGAACTTGAAATATTAAATCAAGTTTTTCCAAAAACATCTAAGATTCTTGAAGAATTTATAAGTGTAGATTTTAACAAAATAATGAGTAAATATAATGATAAGAAGGGATTATCATGAATATATTTGATAAAATAATAGACACTAAAGATTATAAATCTACGGGGTTATTAAAATTAAATACCTCTTTTTTTGCGTTATATTTAAATAAATTATTAAAATGTGAAAATCGCGGTATTTTAGTTGTATATCCTAATCTATATGAAGCAAATAAATTATATAATCATTTAATTGATTACAACGAGGCATTATTATTTCAGGTTGATGATGTAATAACAAACGAAGCTTATGCAATATCACCGGAAACAAAATTAGAAAGATTAAATATTTTAAAAGAATTAACAAATAATTCAAAAAGAATTGTAATAACAGATACTAATGGTTATTTAAAATGCTTACCAAATAAAAATAAATTTATAAATAATGTAATAGAATTGAAAGAAAATCAAGGAATAAATCAACAAACATTAATATCAAATTTGATTAATCTTGGGTATAATAGAGAAGTAATAATATCAAATCCAGGTGATTTTGCCATTAGAGGATTTGTAATTGATATTTTTCCAATAAATAGTGATGTTCCTGTAAGACTTGAATTTTTTGGCGATATAATTGAACAAATAAAAACCTTTGATGTTTCCAATCAAAGAACAATTTCTAAAATTAGTAATATTAAAATCTATCCATTTACTGAAGAAAGTGATAATGATAATATTCTATCTTATTTTGATAATCCTATTGTTGTTTTTAAAGATTATGAGCAAATAAAAGTTGCATATAATAGAATTGTTGATGATATTTTTAATTATGCGACTGACAAAACAAAAAAATATATTTGTGATTTAGATGAAATTAAAATAAATGATTATTTATGTTATCTTGAATTAGATGATACTTTTTCTGATTTAAAAATAGTAAAAACATTAGATTTTAATGTTACAAGTCCAGAATGTTTTAATCAAAATATAGAAAAAATAAATAAATTTCTAAAAGATTCTTTAAATAATAATCAAACAATTATTATTTGTAGTGAAAAAATAAATAATAAATTTAATGAAATGTTAGAAGTTCCTTTTGTATTAACAGATGAAAATAATATTATTGATAATAAAGTTAACATAATTTCGAAAAAGATATTATCTGGGTTTATAAAAGATGATTATATATTTTTAACTGATTATGAATTATTTAATAGAAGAAATATTAAAAAAGTAAAAAGATATAACTACAATAGTTCAAAAATAAAAGATATAAAAAAATTAGAAATTGGCGATTACGTTGTTCATAATTTTTATGGAATAGGCGTTTATAATGGGATTAAAACAATATCAAAAAATGGCATGTTAAATGATTACATTGAAGTTTTATATGCTAAAGGTGATAAATTATATGTTCCAGCATCAAAGATAGAATATTTAAACAAATATTCAGGAAAAGAAGGTTATGCTCCAAAAGTAAATGCATTAAATAGTACAGCTTGGTTAAAAACAAAAGAACAAGTTAAGAAAAAGATAAAATATGAAGCTGAAAGACTTTTAAAAGTTCAAGCTGAAAGAAATTTAAAAAAAGGTTTTGCTTTTTCTAAAGATAATGAACTTCAAATAATGTTTGAAAATGAATTTAAATATGAAATGACAAAAGATCAAATAACAACAACAGAAAACATAAAAAAAGAAATGGAAAGCATAACGCCAATGGATCATATTTTATGTGGTGATGTTGGTTATGGGAAAACTGAAGTTGCTTTTAGATGTATGTTTAAAGCTGTTCAAGATTCTAAACAAGTAATGTATTTATGTCCAACAACGCTTTTATCAAAACAACAATATGAAAGTGCTACTGATAGATTTTCGTCTTTTCCAATAAAAATTGCGCTTTTAAATCGATTTACATCTATTAAAGAAAAAAATAAAATTTTAAAAGATTTTAGTGAAGGAAAAATTGATATTTTATTTGGTACTCATAGAATTCTAAGTAAAGATGTTATACCAAAAGATTTAGGGCTTTTAGTAGTCGATGAAGAACAACGTTTTGGTGTTGCTCATAAAGAAAAAATAAAAGAAATGAAGTCAAATATCGATGTTTTAACGCTTACAGCAACACCAATTCCAAGAACACTTCAAATGGCAATATTAGGATTAAGAAGTTTATCATTAATAGAAACACCTCCGAAAAATAGAAGATCTGTTCAAACTTACGTCATTCATGAAGATAAAAAAATGATTAGAGATATAATTTATAAAGAAATATCAAGAGATGGTCAAGTATTTATCTTATACAATAAAGTAGAAGATATTGAAAATAAAGTAAGTGAAATAAGGTCATTAGTTCCTGATGCAAAAATAATTTATGCTCATGGTCAAATGCCCAAACAAGAACTTGAAGATAGAATGAATTCCTTTATTGAAGGTAATTATAATGTTTTAGTATGTACAACTATTATTGAAACAGGAATTGATATACCAAATGCTAATAGTTTAATTATATATGATGCTGATAGATTTGGACTTTCTCAACTTTATCAAATAAGAGGAAGAGTAGGAAGAAGTGATAGAACTTCTTATGCTTATCTTTTGTACAATAAAAATAAGCAATTAAATGATATCGCTATTAAAAGATTAAAAGTAATAAAAGAATTTACAGAACTAGGCAGTGGTTTTAGAATTGCATCAAGAGATTTATCAATAAGAGGTGCGGGAGATATTTTAGGAGCAGAGCAAGCTGGTTTTATAGATGCAGTTGGAATTGATTTATATATGAAACTTTTAGAAGGTGAAATAAATAAATTAAAAGGTATTGAAGTAGAAACAGAAGAAGAACCGTCTAAAGAAATTGTAACAGTTAGTAATCACATTAAGGATAGTTATATAAAAGATGATGATTTAAAAATAGAAATTCATAAGTTAATTAATACTATAACAACTAAAGAACAATTAGAAATAGTAAAACAAGAATTAACTGATAGATTTGGCAAAGTTGATGATGATTTAATTAACTATATGAATGAAGAATTATTTGAAAAATTAATAAAAAAGCAAGGAATTTTAAAAGTAAACGATAATAATAATTATATAGAGTTGATTTTTAACAAAGAAAAAAGTAGTTCTATAGATTATCAAGACTTTTTTGTGAAATCAATAAATGTTTCTAATAAATTAAGTTTTGAATATAAAAATGAACTGTTTAGTGTTAAACTGTCTAAAAAAGATTTAGATAAGCATCCTATTATTTATTTGAATGAATTATTAGAAAAAATGTAGAAAAAAACTACATTTTTTTGTTATTTTAAAGTTAAATGCAAATTACCAAAAATTTCCATATTTTACCAGCAAAAAAAGGTACACAAAAATATTATAATAATATTGTTAATATCTTGTATAAATAATTTTAAAATAGGAAAAATAAAGATAGATGAAAGGAATGATACTATGAAAACTATAGGAGTTGTAAGAAGAATTGATGATTTAGGACGAATTGTTATACCAAAAGAAATAAGAAAAAGTCTTCGTATTAAAGATGGGGAATCTTTAGAAATATGTTTAGATAGTGAAAATATAATTTTAAAAAAGTACTCTGAGTTAAATAATTTAGGTGATTTTTATAAAAATTATGTTGATAGTATTAATTCATATATTAAAGAAAATATTATAATAGTTGATAGAAATAGTATTGTAGCAATTGCAGGAGATTTAAAAAAGAAGTATGTAAATAAAAATATTTCACCAGAAATTGATGATATTATTCAAAAAAGAAATATAGTTGTAGAAAAAGAATATAAAGATATAACTTTAGTAATAAACAATACTGAAAAAGCTAGTTATATTATTGCACCAATTATAGTAAATGGTGATGCAATTGGTGCCGTTATAATGCTTTCTACTACAAGAAATTTAGATGATTTTGATGTTAAAACAATATCTATTGCTTCAAAATTTTTAGGAAAATATATTGAAGAATAAAAAATAAAAATATATTGTTGATTATTGTTATAAAAAAGATAAGCCAATAACTAATTTAATACTTAATCAAATGTTATATTTAATATGGATGGATTATTATATAATAAAATATTATTTAAAGAGCATTTTAAGTTTGGATCAGTAGTCTCAGCAGTTTATTATGAATTTTGTTCATATGTTGGCATTAAAATATGATTTTTTGTTAGAAAAAGCAACAAAAGAAGATATTGAAACTATTTTAATATTAAACAACCATATTAATAAATATTTAGCTTTTTCTGTATATAATATTGTATATTATACAACTGAAAAAGATGGACTATGGGATATTATTCATAGTGATGGAATAGAAAAAAATACCATT
>JAQXMG010000053.1 GCA_029012525.1 bacterium | reverse complement strand
TTATTTTTTTAATTATAGCATCAGTAAAAGTTTCCCATCCATATTTTTTATGAGATAATGGTTTATCTTTCTCAACAGTTAAGATACTATTTAATAAAAGAACTCCTTCTTTAGCCCATTTGATAAGACAACCTGATTTTGGCATTTCATAACCTAAATCATCTTTTAATTCTTTAAAAATATTAACAAGTGAAGGAGGAAGTTTTACCCCATCTAAAACAGAAAAAGAAAGACCGTGTGCTTCTCCTTCGCCATGATAAGGATCTTGACCTATAATCACAACTTTAATATCATCAAAATCTGTATATTTCATGGAATTAAAAACATCACTAGCCTTAGGATAAACTGTATGAATTTGATATTCATGTCTTATATCACTAACCAATTTTTTAAAATAATCTTTTTTATATTCATCTTTTAATATTTCATCCCATTTTTTTGTTATCATAAATTTACTTCTCCCACTTCTAAATTTAAAATATCATTACTTATATTATAAAACATATTTTTATCTTTTGTTGTTAAAATTTTAATACTTTTTTTTACTATCTAACATATTATTAGATTCTAAATATAATATTACATCTATTTTTACGGAAGTTTTACTTGATATAATATTAATTATATATTTTTTAATTAAAATATTTATAATGAGCACATTATAGTAAAATTTTGTCAAAATTAATATTATTTTTAATTATATGTTCATCTTTTTGTGATTTCATTTCAATAAATAGAATAAAAAATGTTATTTTTATATTAATTAAATAAAAATTTTTTTATATTATCAAAAAAATCACTTGATTTCATCTCTTAATTTAAATATCGAATAAATATTTATTAAAAGCAAAATACCAATACACCAATCAATTATATTCCAGATAGTGTTAGAAGAAATAATTCCCCCATAAAACAAAACTATTATAGTTATAAGTTTTAAAATAAGAATTAATATTTTATTTGATGTAAATATTTTCAAATTACTTTCTAAGTAATAATAACCTGTTACAATACTTGAAAAAGCAAATAAAACTATTAAAATAAGAAGTATTAAAGAACCAAATTCTCCCAAATGATAAGAAAAAGCATATGAAGTTATTTCAATACCATTAATATTACTAAAAAAAACTTCTTTGTAATTACTAAAATAAATAATTATACCTGTTAAAAATGTTATGACAATATTAATAAAATAGGTCCCTATAATTCCTATAATACCTTGTTTTTTTGGATCACTACATGATGTTGTAGCACTTGCTATTGCACCAGTTCCAACTCCTGCTTCACTTGAAAAGATACTTTTTTGAATACCGATTATAAGTGAACTAATAAAACCTGTTAAAAACGATTTATGATTAAATGCGTTATTAACAATTTCTGTTAAAAACTCTCCCACGTGATTAAAATTTAAAATTAAAATTATTATTCCTATAATTAAATAGACAATACTCATAACAGGAACAATTTTATTACATAAAGAAGAAATAGATTTTAGTCCTCTCAAAATAAAGTAAAAAGATATCATTGTTACTATAAACGATGTAATAACTATAGGAATTTGATATGAAATATTAACAAATTTAGTAATAGTGTTATTTTGAATTGTTAAAAATCCAAACAAAAACGTAAATATTAAGATTATTGCATAAATATAAGATAATACTTTATTATTTAAACCATTTTTAATATAGTATGCAGGACCTCCTTTATAATACTTACCATCATTTATTTTATATTTTATAGCCAAATAATTTTCTAAATAGCTATTTATTGCTATAAAAAATGAAAAAATAAATATCCAAAATAAAGTGCCAATTCCACCATAATAAATAGAAAAAGCAACTCCCGCTAAAGAGCCAACTCCTATTTTTGCAGCCAAAGACATAAACAAAGTATCAAGACTTGATATTCCATCTGTTTTTTCTTCGTCTGTTAAAGTTTTTAACATTGCTTTTATTTTTAACTGAGGAAATCTAAGTTTAATAGAAAAATAAATTGAATTAAGTAAAATTACTATCACTACCAAAATCCATAAGATATCGTTAATAGTTTTTATAATAATCACCACTTAATTATATGAAATAACAAAGTGATTTCTTCTTTTTATTTTAGTAAATCTATCCTTTTTCCACCATAATACTCTCTAAGAAATTCACTTGACTGATTATATCTCTCTTTATTAAATTTAATATTTTCTTTAGCAAATGTTTTGGGTGTTTTTTAACATTTACATCATAAACAATTATAATATTCTAGATAATATTTATTGACTTTACATACATCCTTTGATAATATTTTATTAAGAGATATTCTAATAGTTAGGTGTTTCCTCCGAGTAAAATTAAATTTTTGCAAAGGAGGTGGTCCGATGAGAGATAATAAGAGAAGGAATTACAGAAATGGAATACCTATTGGCAGTAATAGTTATACTATTATTAGTCGAAAAACTTTCAAAGAAAGACTAACAAAAAATGCACCTAACTACATTTAGTAGTATGGGTGCAATCCAAAGATAATCGGAGACAACACCTAACACGCAAAAATTAGGATGTCTCCTTTTTAGTATATTCATAAGCCATAGAGATATACAACAGAAAAGTTAAAATAAATCTTTTCTATAATTAGATATTAACATTGTTAAAATATAATTGTCAAGATAAATTACATATTAAATTTCTCTCTGCTCGATGCATATTATATTACAAATTAAAAGAAATGTCAAATTGACAAAAACATTTTGTTAATTAAAAAAATAAAAACATATCACTATTTATGATACGTTTCATTATTTAATATTTTAAAACTGCGATAAATTTGTTCTAAAAGCATAGTTCTAAATAATCCATGAGGAAAAGTCATTTTTGAAAAAGATATTTTTTTGTTTGTGAGAAGTTTTATACTATCATCTATTCCATTTGATGATCCAATTAAAAAAGTAATATTACTATTATATGATAATTCATGTTCAATAAACTTTGAAAAAGATATACTATCCATTTCTTTACCATTTATATCAAGTATAACTAAATTATCTTTATCGTTTATTTTCTTTAAAATTAGTTCTTTTTCTTTTGTTAAGCAAACCTTTTTATCATTATCTTTATAATCCTCTAATTCTATTATCTCAAGATTAGTATATTTTTTTATTCTTTTTTGATAATCATCAATCATTTCTTTTAAATATTTTTCTTTTATTTTACCTAAGACTATTACCTTTATCATCTATACCTCAATTTTTCTTAAATTTTTATGTTGTTCTGCCACAAAGATGTTAACATCTTTTATACAATTTTCATTTATCATATTATTTATTTCTTCTAAAGCCTTATCTTTAGTATTATTATTCTCACTTAAATGAGCAAGAATAATATTTTTAGTATTACTACCTATTAAATCTTTTAAATATCTACAGCAATCTTTATTTGATAAATGCCCAGTATCACTTAAAATTCTCTGTTTTAAATAAAAAGGATAAGGACCGTTTCTTAACATTTCAATATCATGATTACTTTCTATAATATAAGTATTTTTATTTTTTATAATATCAAGTATTTTTTTATTAATATAACCGGTATCAGTAATATAAACAAGTTCATTATCATCATTTAAATCTTTAATTAAAAAACCTATACAATCGCTATCATGAGAAAGATTAAAACTTATTATATCTAAATTATCTATAAATATTTCTTTTTCTAAATATAAAGATTTAAATTCACTACTATTTAAAACAATATCATTTCTTGTATAAATAATAGGATTATAATATTTGTAAATTCTTTTTAAACCACTGGTATGGTCAGTATGACTATGGGTTATAAATACAATGTCTATTTTAATATCATTTTTATATTCTTGCAGTTCTTTCAAGGTAATTCCAGCATCAATTAAAATATTTAAATTAGTTGTTTCAATTAAAGTTGAATTACCTTTAGAACCACTTTTTAAAACAGTTACTTTCATTATTTATATAATTGGAATGGATCAAATTTATTACCATTGTATTCTGTAATAAAATGCAAATGACATCCTGTTGAATAACCTGTTGTACCCATTCTTCCTATTACTTGTCCCATTTCTACACCTTGTCCTACCGATACATTACCTCTATCAGCAAGATGAGCATACCAAGTTCTATAACCATTATTATGATTAATTACAATATAATTTCCTAAACCATTTCCTTGATATTCTACCTTTTCAACAGTTCCATCATTTGCTGCATAAATTGGAGATCCACAACCAGTACCAGTTATATCAAGAGCTTGATGATATCTTCGATAACCAAGATCATAATCCCAACCATAGTATGTACTTATATAGTATCCACTTCTTGTAGGCCATGCCCAAATTCCAGCATTACCTATAATATATTCAGTTCTGCTTCCTGTTTTTACGACTCTATTAACCGTAGGCTTTGTTTCAATAGAATTAATAACTAAGGCAGTTTGAACCTTACCATTTTCTTTATATACTTTAGTAGTAACTAATTCTTCACCATTAACTCCTGATTGAATAACTTGACTATGACCAACATATATTGTTTTATCTTCAATAATTTCTGTTTTATATTTTTTCTCTTTAAACTCGACTTCAGTTTTTTCTTCAACTACAGTTAAAACTGGATTAATAAGGTTTACAATTACTTCTTGACCTGAAAAAAGTAAAGTATCAACACTAGAAATGTCTTTATTAGCTATCAAAAATTCACGAGTATTTAGTTGATTTGTTTCTGCAATAGATGAAACAGTATCCCCTGATTTTACTTTATATGTTTTAAGATTATCTAAACTTCCATATAAAAGATATTGTGATAAACTACTACTATCGGTAAAAATTTGTTCTGATACCGAAATATAATCCTCTTTTATATAAATGTCTTCTTTTAAATAAACATTGTCTATTTTTTCTCCTTCTTCCATTTCACCTATTTCTTTTTGTTCTTCATTTAAATAATTATTGTAATCTTCTTCATCAATAAAAGCTAAAATTGTTTCATCTAATGAATCTAAAAATATTTGCTTATCTAAAACATATATAGTATTACTTAAAATTTTTTCAGCAGGAGTTTCCTCTTCTCCATTATTTTTATTTTCCTTTAATTCTTCTTTATAAATTGTAATTACATATCCTTTTATTGTAAATGATTCAATATCTTTGATTTCATCATATATTTCTTTAGCATCTTTAATTTTTTCATCATAAGTTAATTCTTGTTTTATCTCAAGTCCTGATGGAGCATAAACATTTTCTACGTTATATTTTTCTTTTAATTTTGTTTGTTCATTATTGATATATTTATTAAGTTTTTCTGGATTTTTTATTAATCCAATTGATTCTCCATTTAAATAAACTCTATAAACTTTTTGAGCTCCATAATAAGTATAACTAGTATCTGTTATTACAACAAATACAAAACTTATTATTGCTACAATAAAAGAAATTATTATTACTTTTATTTTATTCAAGTTTTTCACCCTCTTTATTATCTTTTTTATAATTCAAAAATGATAATGTGTTTTTCTTAAATAAGAGCTCAGCTGTACCTATACTACCACTTCTGTTTTTTCTTACAATTACTTCTGTTTTACTCATATTATCATCTAATTTATTTTCAGGATGATAATAATCATCACGATAGATAAAAGCAACGATATCGGCATCTTGTTCTATTGAACCTGATTCTCTTAAGTCACTTAAAATAGGTCTTTTATCTTCACGTAATTCTGGTGTTCTTGATAATTGTGCCAGACATATAACTGGTATTTTAAGTTCAAGTGCTAATGTTTTTAAAGCACGTGATATTTCAGAAACTTCTTGTTGACGATTTCCAGCATATTTATTAGTAGTTGCAATTAATGTTAAGTAATCGATAAATATAGCGCCTAAATTTTCATCTAAACTTGCTATTCTTCTTGATTTAGCTTTAATATCCCCAATAGTTACTCCAGGTGAATCATCTATATAGATATTTGTTTCACCAAGTTCACTCATAGCTTCATTTACTCTTTTCCAATCTTCGTTTAAAAGATTACCATTTTGAAGTTTACTGGCATCAATTTGACCAACTGATGATATCATACGACTGACAAGTTGTTCAGCACGCATTTCAAGAGTAAAGATAATAACTGATTTTTTCTCATTCATAGCAATGTTTGTTGCCATATTTAAAGCAAGAGCAGTTTTTCCCATCGCAGGACGTGCAGCAAGGATTATAAGCTCATTTTCATGAAAACCATTAGTTATTTTATCTAAATCAAATAGACCAGTTGATAAACCGCTTATTTTTCCTTTATTACTTGCAAGTTTTTCAAGAGTTTCTTGAACTGTTGTTAAAACTTCAGGCATTGTTTTAAATTCAGTTGATTTTCTATTTTTTACAACATTAAGAATCTTACTTTCTGCCTTATCTAGAGTCTCACTAACAGGATTATTTGTCTCATAACCCATGGTTACAATATCAGTTGCTTCATTTATTAAGTTTCTTAAAATACTTTTATCTTCTACTATATCAATGTAGTATTCAACATTTGATGCAGTAGGTGTTTCATCTAATATTTCAGTTAAGTATTCAACTCCACCAACTTCTTTTAATATCTTTCTATTTTTAAGTTCATCTGTTACTGTTGTTATATCTATGGCAACTTGTCTATTAAACAAGTCTTTTAAACAATCGAATATTTTACCATGTTTATCTAAAAAGAAACTTTCAACACTTAAAGATTCAACTGCCTTTTGAAGAGCAAATTTAGATAAAAACATTGCACCAAGTACAGATTTTTCAGCATCTATATTGCTTGGTATTTCTCTATTCATAACTTCCTCCCTATTTTGTTAAATAAACCTTAACCAAAGCCTTTATATCCTTATATAATATAATTTCAACATCATGATATCCTAAACTAGCGATAGGACTTATGATATTTATCATATTTTTATCAATATTATAATCACTTAATTTTTCTTTAATTTGTTTTATAGAAATACTTCCAAATACTTTATCATCTTTTCCAGTTTTAACTTTAAAATTTAGTACTTTTTTTTCTAATTCTTCTTTTAGTTTAAGAGCATTTTCTCTATTTAAAAGATCCTGTTCTTGTTCATGTTTTTTATTGATTTCCAAAGTATGCATATTTTCATCATTTTTCTTAACTGCATATTTATTTTTTATCAAAAAATTCATGGCATATCCATCTTTTACTTCTTTTATTTCACCTTTTTTACCTTGACCTTTTAAATCTTTTATAAATATAACTTCCATAAAAACCTCCTTATTTTAAAGTATTTATTAACATATCATAAACACTTTTAATATCACTATCTTTAATTATTGTAGCACCTTCAGTACTATTTCCTCCGCCACCTAATTTTTGGAAAATTTTACCCATGTTTAGCTTACCAAGAGTTCTTCCACTTATTCCAATTTCACCAGAATTTAAATTACCTATAACAAAAGATGTATCTATTTTTTCGAATAGCAGAAGTGTTTCAGCTGTTTTTGCTAAATCTTCTCTTCTATAAGAGTCACCTTTTACGCCCTTTGCTATTGCAATATTGTTATTTACAATACTAACATTAGAAAGCATCTTTTGTCTATTTATAAACTTTTTAATATCCTGCTTTAGTAAATATTGAACAGAAGTTGTTGATGCTCCATTAAGAAGTAAATAAGTTGCACTTTTAAATGTATCACAAGTTGCTCTTAAAATAAAGTTATTAGTATCAAGAACTATACCCGCTAAAATAATATTAGAAGTTGTTTTATCTATTTTTACCTTAAATAAATTAAGTAAATCAGTTGCAATTTCACAAGTACTTGATTTTTTAGTATCAATAAAACTTAATTCAGTTGCAATTGAATTTTTATCAGTATCATGATGATCAATTACTATTACTTTGCTAAATTTATTAGTATCAACAGATAACATATATTTCTTATTAGTATCAACAACAATAAGAAGAGAATTGTTTAAATCACAAGAAATAGTATTAGATTTAATAAAATTAAACTTATTTTTAACACTACTTAAAGCTTTATTAACACTTTTTTCCAATACTTTATCATCTAATATAATATAAGACTTTTTATTTAATTTAGACACAATTAAAGATATAGCAATAGCAGCCCCAAAGGCATCTAAATCAGAATAATTATGTCCAATAATATATACTTTATCAGCATGTTTTATTTCAGTTTTTAAAACACTTTTTAATTTTTTTAACATATAAAACCTCACATGTATATATTATACAATAAATTGTGTATAAAGTCATTTATTTTTTTATAAACAAAAAATCTTTCCAACTTGAATTAAAATTCAAATTGGAAAGACATATTTTTATTATTCTATATAAATGTTAAAATATATTTTTGATATACCTATACCTTACTGCCCAAAAAATAACCACTTTTTTTTCTAGATCTTTTACCGGTAATTTTTAGGTTGTTTATCTTTTTACCAGCTTTAATTATTTTTTGAATGTACACCTAAAAATATGCAAAATTTATTAACCATAAATTTTTTGGCTCTGTTGTCAAGTGTTCAGTCAAATAGAACAGATGTTCTATTTGACAAGGGCCGAACGAAAACCACCGCCGTTCATATAGTAGTCGCCATCGAGGCTGCTGAAGGAAAACACGCCCGCGAGAGAACCAGTGTCGAAGTTTGCACTGCGTTCGAACCAAGGGTTATCAGGAGAAACAAATTCCACCATGGTTTTATCCCTATACCAACAAAGTTGATACCTAATTAAAATTTACTAAATATTTTTTTATTTTTTCATAATTATTTATGTCTTGTTTTAATAATATTTTTATATTATTATTTAAATCAACCATTTTATTATTATAATCTAAATATTCCCCAGCTTGTTCTAAAATAATATCATAATTATTTCTTACTACTTCATAATTAATTATATTTTCTTTATCTTTTACTAATATTAAACTTATATTTTTTTGCTTTAATGCTAGTAATACTTTTCCAATTGAATCAACTGGAAATGCTACACAATTTTCTCTTATTCTATAATCAAGTAAGTATCCCAAAATAAGTGCATCATTATCAAAGCATTTATAAAAATTACCAAATCTTACCAATACTATATATTCTAAATTTAGTAATTTAGAATATTCTATTAACTTCATAATTTACCTCTTTTCCTACTGCCAAAAAATTTTGCTTCGACACTTTCTATCTAGAAATTGTCGAAGTCTTTTATTATCATTATTCAACCCATTAACCCTCTTATATTCAAATTCATTTCGATTTGGTATTTTTTTGAAATATATTTACTACTCTTTTATTTATTTTTGCGTCTTACTTGCATTACTTGAAAATTTACTAACCGTAAATTTTCAAGACAGTATTCAAGCGTTCAGTCAAATAGAACAAACGTTCTATTTGACAAGGGCAGGACGGAAACTGCCATTGCTGTCGCTCCAGCCACAGCCGCCGCTGCCGTAGTAAGCAGTGAACACGCCCGCGAGAGAACCATTGTCGAAGTAGGCACTGCGCCCGAACCAAGGGTAATCAGGAGAAACAAACCCCACCAGATCGCCATACCAACCATTTGTTTCGTTTACTGCATGTTGTAATGCTGCATTATCATAAGCTTCACTTGTTGTATATACATTATAATATTTTGCATCTGGTAATAAATCAAATTGTGCATTTCTTATTGAACTACTGAATCCACTCCGATCAGTTATTCCATCTAATGTTGCAGGTTTATATACTCCCATTACAGATTCAAATGCTCCTCCTGACATATCATATATTCCATAGATATTTCCTGTCGTTGATGCGTCCATTCCAAGAGTTGTATTATATGCACCATTTTCTGCACTCATATCACTACCCGCTGGTGCGCCATATCCTGTTATGTTACTATAATTTTCTGTTTCACCATTATTATTTATTCCTATATCTTTACAATTTGTTAAAGTTTCACACCTGCCATACAAACTGTATGTTAAATATGATACTGCAGCCCATTCATTATTTTTCATCATGTGTGTATCAACTTCACTAGATACTAATCCGTATGGATTACCATTTTGTTCCATACTTCTACTCGCATAGAAGAAATTACTTACGTTATTTCTTCTTAATGATACTTTATTAGGAAGTACCTCTATTCCCTTGGCATTTTCACATGTTTCATTCGTACATGCTAATAAATCATAATCTGTCTGTTCTGATAATGTTTTATGACTTGGTTCGAATTTGCCTACCCAAAATCCATTTAAGTTTTGTGTGCCAAATGTAAATGAATCATGTGCTGTTGTTGTATTATCGACAAAGGTTATATTAAATGCTCCAGGAGCACTTTGAGTTCCTCCATTATAATTTGCTGTATCACCTGTTGCACTAAACCTTGGTATCCATACCCACATTGTATTTATATCATCCATACTTATTTCTGTTCCTACAGATGCATTTAAATAAGTATCTCTATTTGTTTCTGTTACTGTTACTGCATTAGCCCATGTTTTTCCACTATATGAATACCACTGATAATCGCTATTTGTATTAGTTGTATCTGCCTTTAACCATATATCCTTTTCGCTATTATAACATACTGCTATGGCATTCGTTGGTAATTCTGGTGCATTTGCTCCACTATTATCTACTAACATTGAATCACATTTTAATGGTTCTTTTACAGTTAAATTGCTATCTGTTGCTACCACTTTTATTTTAAATGAAAATGTTTCACTGGTTGTTTGATTACTATGTGTTGTATTATTTGAGATATCTGTTATTGGTAAATCATAATCTTCAGCTATCCATGCTTTTACCACATAATTATTTGTTTGAACTCCTGTTAAACTATCTTGTGCTATTACATGACTCTCTAGATAACCTTCTATACTTTTATTTTTATAGCTTGATATAAAGTTTCCTTTATTTTCACTAAATCCATTAGCTACAACACCATTTTTTGTCATATATATTTTTATATAATTTTGGGTTAGTGTTACGCCTTCATTTATTTCTACTAGTCCTACTGCATAATTTACCGTTGCTTCTCCTACGATATTACTTGATACACTAAATTCTAATGTACTATTTGGATCTGTATTTGCTAATCCTTGAACATCTGTTTCTGAATATCTTCCTACTAATGAAATATTATTTGTTTCGTTAAAATTAACTACTATTTCTCCGGTTGTTATTACGTTTTCTTTGGTTCCTGTTCCACTAAATGTATAAGCTGCATAGCTTATTCCTACAACCATTGCTATTAAAGCAACTACAAATATACCTATTAGTATATTTTTGTATTGTTTTTTAAAAAAATCTTTTCGCATATATTACCTCTTTCTTACACAAAAAAATGTATCATATTATATGTATAATAATAACACATTTTTATTATTTTTGTCTATATAATTTTTGTTTTCTAATACGAACTAAAGATGAAGTAGGTGATTCAAACTTAATCTTATCATTTTCAACCTCTTTAAAGATAACATCTATTTTATCACCAGATTTTAATGTTTTATTTTTGCTATATAAATAATTTGTTTTAGGATCAAATTTATATTTTTCATCTAAATCAGATATACTTATTTTACCATAGATGCAGTTATCAACTTTTA
>JAQXMG010000052.1 GCA_029012525.1 bacterium | reverse complement strand
CTTTTTTATTATCATCAAGATTAATAATATCTCCAGGTTTATTAGGTAAGTAGTTTTCTAAAAAGTTCTTAAAGTTTCTTTCACCAATGAAGCAAATACCAGTTGAATCTTTTTTATGAGCTGTTATAAGATCGTATTTTTCTGCTATTTTTCTTACCTTATCTTTAGTAAGTTCTCCAACTGGAAATAAAACATTTTCTAATTGTTTTTTAGTAACACCTGCTAAAAAATAAGTTTGGTCTTTGTTTAAATCAATTGCTTTATAAAGCATGCCATCAATCATTCTAGCATAATGACCAGTCGCTATATAATCTGCTCCTAGTTTTTTTGCTTCTTTTACAAATAAATCAAACTTTATATATCTATTACACATTACATCAGGATTTGGAGTTCTACCCTTTTTTAATTCCTCAAGAAAGTATTTAAAAACATAATCATAATACTCTTTTACAAAATCAATTCTATGAAGTTCTATACCAAGTTTTTCACACACTTTTTTAGCATCATTATAGTCTTGTTCTTGGGTACAAATATCATTATTTAAAGTAGGATTTCCTTTAATATCGTTATTTACCAAACTATCCCAATTTCTCATAAAAAGTCCTATTACTTCATAACCTTCTTCAAGTAAAAGTGCTGCTGCAACAGATGAGTCAACACCACCTGATATTCCTACTACTACTTTTTTCAATTTAAACACCTCGTCTTTTTATGAAGACAATTATACACTATTTTAATAAAAATGTAAAAGCTTTTATCATAAAAGGATTTATAAATGTTTCTAAAAAACTACACAATATAGATAAAATTAAACAAAAACATAGTATTTTTAAATATTTCTTAAATGATATATTTAGAGTTTGTTCTTCTTTTTTTATGATATTTTTAACAAGTTCATATCCAAATTTAATTCCAAAAAAAGTAAGAATAAACATAATAATTATATATAATAATTTACTTGGAAAAAGATAGAAAAAGCTTCCAATAATACCTTTAAATTTAAAAGAATAAATAATAGATGCTATAACAAATCCTATAGAAAAACCTTCAATAAAATATAGAAAAATAATTATAAATACTCCAATTACACTAATACCTAAAAGCCAAATAATAAAACAATTTAAGAAATTATTTTTTAAATTAGTAAGTAACATATTTAAATAATCATAACTATCACCTATTGTAAAATATGAATTAACATTATTAATTATTTCTTCTTTTCCCGTATTATTTAAAATATAAAAAAAGATAAATCCAAAGATAATACTAACTATAAATAAAGATATTAAAAATATAAAATAATTTTTTTTAGTAAATACATTAAATTTTAGTTTGTTTTTTGCTTTATTTTTTAAAATCATTCTCATCTTCATAACTTTTCACCTACTTAATTTTATAAAGGTATAACCAATTTTATGTTATATTAATTTTGACAATATTCTATCTATTTGATATACTAATTCTATCGGAGGAATGTTATGAATAAAAAGTTACGTAAAGCTGTTACTATATTTTTAACTGCTATTATGGTTTTTTCTATGATCGCAGGTATTGTAATATATTTTATTTAAAAATCAGTTTAATGATTTTTTTTATATTTTTAAACAATTTATCCATAATATAATTAGGTGATTATTATTATGGATTTATTATTTTTATGCATAAAAATATTTTTTGTAAGAATAATTGATGTTTCACTTGGTACTTTTAGAACTATGCAGATGGTAAAAGGAAAAGCTTTTATTTCTGCTTTTATTGCTTTTTTTGAAATTTTAGTATGGTTTTTAGTAGTAAAAGAAGCAATTAATACCGAATCAAATAGTATTTTTATTGCATTATCTTATGCTGGAGGTTATGCAACAGGAACATATTTAGGTATGTATATTTCTGATAAATATATTAAAGAATTATTGTCAATTCAAATTATTACTGATAAATATGAAGAATTAAATAAAGCCTTAAGAGAGAATGATTTTGCCACTACTTCTCTTGAAATAATAAGCAACGAATCATCTAAAAAAAGATATATGATGTTTTTATCACTTAATAGTTTTAGTTATCCTAAATTTAATAAAATATTAAAAGAAGTTGATCCAAAAGCATTTATGGTAATTAATGAAAGTAAATACACTAGAAATGGTTATTATATGAATCAAAGTAAATAACAAACAGTTGAATTTGTTTGTTATTATTCATATAATATAAGTGAAAGGTGTATTTTTTTTACATCTAGCGCCAGACCAATTTTGGTTAACGAGGATAGTAATTATCGAAATATTCGGCGGATATTACTACGGATTATTGTATACTCGATATTATTATTTAAAAAGTAGAAGTAATTCTATAACAAAAAATAATAAAAATACAAAAATATTTTTTTAAGGAGTTTTTTATGTGTGGAATTATTGGTTATGTAGGAAAAAACCAAAAATCGCTTGATGTTTTAATTACTGGCTTGGAATCTCTTGAATATAGAGGTTATGATTCTGCTGGAGTTGCTTTTATAAGTGATGATAAACTAAATATCGTAAAAGAACAAGGTAGAATAAGAAATTTAAAAGAAAAACTTGACTTTAATATGCCAACTAATATTGGTATAGGTCATACTAGATGGGCAACGCATGGTCTACCTAAAACAGTTAATGCTCATCCTCATAACGTTTCTAAAATAACTTTGGTACATAATGGTATTATTGAAAATTATGAAGAAATAAAAGAAAAGTTTAAGACTTATAATTTTAAAAGCGAAACAGATACTGAAGTTGCAGCTTGTTTATTAAACAATTTATACGAAAAAAATAATAATATGCTTGATGCTATAAAAGAATTTATAAAAGAAGCAAAAGGAGCTTATGCTTTAGGTATAATTAATACTGACTATAAAGATATATTGTATGCAGTTAAAAAAAATAGTCCTTTAATAATTGGTGTTGGAAAAAGTGAAAACTTTATTGCATCTGATGTTCATGCAATTCTAAAATATACTAATAAATATATTGTTTTAGAGGATGAAACTTTTGCTAAAATAACAAAAGATGAGATAAATATATTTGATAAAAATGGCAATAGTATTAGTTATGTAATAAAAGAATTTAATGAAGATGAAAAAGTTTGTTCTAAGGGAATATATGATCATTTTATGTTAAAAGAAATAAATGAACAACCTGAAGTTATTAAAAAAACAATTGAATCATGCTTAATAAATAAAAAAATAGATTTTAGTAAATATTTAGAAAATAAAAATATTAAAAAAATTGTAATTATTGCCTGTGGATCTGCAGTTAATGCTGGATATGTTGGCAAATTTTTAATTGAAGAATATGCAAATATTCCAGTTGATGTTGAAATCGCTAGTGAATTTAGATATAAAAAAGTTTTTATAAATAAAGAATGTTTAGTTATTCCTATTTCTCAATCTGGCGAAACAGCAGATACTCTTGAAGCATTAAAAATTGCTAAAAGTTATGGTTGTTATACTCTTGGTATAATAAATGTTGTAGAAAGTTCAATTGCAAGAATTTGTGATGATGTTATATACATAAAAGCAGGGCCTGAAATTGCAGTTGCAACAACTAAAGCATACCTTGCTCAAGTACTTGTTCTTACCCTACTTGCTATTTATCTTGGAAAGAAAAATAACTTAATTAATGAAAAACTAGAACAAGAATTAGAACAAGAGTTAAATCTTTTACCAAACAAAATTGAATCTTTACTTGAAAATAAGGACTATGAAAAAATCGCTAAAGAACTATATTCAAAACAAGATATTTTCTTTATTGGCAGAAATGTTGATTATGCCTTATGTATGGAAGGATCATTAAAACTAAAAGAAATATCATATATTCATAGTGAAGCATATGCAGCTGGAGAATTAAAACATGGAACAATATCTCTTATTGATAGTAATACACCAACAATTGCAATTATTACTAAAAAAAGTATTGCATCAAAAACAATAAGTAATGTAAAAGAGATAAAATCACGTGAAGGAAAAATTATTCTTGTAACTTCATCTGATACTTATAATATAAATGATAGTGATTATGATTATGAAATTGTAATTCCTAAAACTAAAGAAATATTTAGACCAATTTTAGCTATTGTTCCTCTTCAACTTATATCATATTATGTTGCTAAATTAAAAGGCTGCGATATTGATAAGCCTAAAAATTTAGCTAAATCTGTAACTGTAGAGTAAAAGACAAGAAAAAACTTGTCTTTTTTAATCTTCTATTTCTTTTAACATTGTTGTTATAAATATACCAAATCCTTTTGTAGCGTCATCACTTATGACATGAGTTACGGCACCAACTATTTTATTATTTTGAATAATTGGAGAACCACTCATTCCTTGTACTATTCCACCAGTTTTAGATATTAGCTCTTCATCAACTACTTTAAATAAGAT